>NZ_PDEQ01000010.1 GCF_002554795.1 Longibacter salinarum
GATCGTGATCGGGGACGGGGAGTTTCACTGTGTCTCCCTGCTTCAGGCGGTGCAGAAGGCGGGATGGACGTACTGCGTGCGCCTGCATGCCGACACGTTCGTTCGTGCGTTCGTTCGCGAGGACGTTCGTTCAACGGGGGTCGCCTCCTCCGATTCTGCGACGGATCCCGCCCCCGAGGAGACGGATGCCGCTCCCGAGGAGTGGACGTATAGCCGCAATCTCGATCCCGAGCCGGGAGAGCGCCGGGTCCTCTCGCCTGTTCAGGTGACCAAGGCACACGCCTTCGGGCCTGCGCGCCTCGTGTACCACTGGGCGATCGGCGAAGAGCGGCCCTGGCGCCTGGTGACCAACGCCTCCTCGCCGAGCGCGGTGCTCCGGCATTACCGCACTCGGATGTGGATCGAAGAGCTCTTTGGGGACTGGCAAGGGAGCCGCTTTCAACTGCATCGCACGCGGCTGCAGGCCCCGGAGCGCATCGCGAGGCTCGTCCTCGTACTCAGCCTCATCTACGTCTGGCTCATCGCCGTCGCAAGCGCCGTCGTCAAACGAGGCGACCGATGCTCCGTGGACCGATCCGACCGACGGGACCGAAGCTACCTTGCAATCGGCCTGCGATGGATCCGGCGATGTTTGCAGAACGACGCCCCCATCGACATGCGATTTACCCCCTATTTTTGAAAACTGTCCGGTAGCTAGGGTTCAGAGTTCAGGGTTCTTCGCCCTCAAACCGCGAACCCCAAACCCCAAACCCCAAACCCCAAACCCCCACCTTAGATCTTGCCGTCTCCGTTTCGTAGGTTAGCAGCGGACGATTCGTAGACCCTCAAATTCCCCCTTCTGCTGATGGCAAGTTCGACACGCTCACTTGGTCTCAAATTTCTCGGCGTCTGGCTCGTTCTTTACGGACTGATCGACCTGCTTGACCTGTCATTCGCGTACGACGGCTTGATCATGGCGATTCTCGCTATTGTTGCAGGCGTCATCCTTCTGATCGGAGGATGATCCGTCGGTCTGGATGATGCGTCTGGGTGGGTTCACGAGACGCGTTCGGTGTCCCGCCCACAAGAAAAAAGCCCCGCTTCCATTGCTTGGAGGCGGGGCTTTCTCTTTGTGCTTCGGCGTTGTAGCAATCCGTGCTTACGCGGCGGTCGAAGCGCTTGCCGTAACTGCACGGCGCTTGAGAGCCGAGAGCCAGCGCGTGATGTCGATTTCCTTCGGGCACGCCTGGTTGCAGTTAAAGATCGTGTAGCACTTCCAGAGGCCATCGGGCGAGTCCACGATTTCCAGCCGGTCTTCCGTGCCGTCGTCGCGGGTATCGAACGTGTAGCGATACGCCTTCAGCATCGCAGCGGGACCGAGATAGTCCGGGTCTGCCCAGGTCGACGGGCAGGCGTGCGTGCAGGCGCCACACATGATGCACTTCGTGGCGTCCTCGATGATCTCGTGCTCCTCCGGGCTCTGGGCGCGTTCGCGCTCCGGTTCCGGTGTGTCATTGATGAGCCATGGCTTCACCGAGCGGTACTTCTCGAAGAAGCGACTCTGATCGATGACGAGGTCTTTTATAACCGGTGCAGACGGAAGCGGTGCAAACGTGACGGTTTCGCCGCTATCGTCGACCAGGTCTTTTACCAGCACAGAGCAGGCGAGCTTGTTTTCGCCGTTGATCTGCATGGCGTCGGAGCCGCAGATGCCGTGTGCACAGCTCTTGCGGAGCGAAAGCGTGCCGTCGATGTGCCACTTCACATGAAGCAGCAGCGCGAGGGCGCTATCGAGCGGATCGGCGGGAACCTCGTATGACTCCCAGTGCGGCGCATCATCCTTCTCGGGATTGTAGCGCTTGATTTTGACGGTCAGATCCATACCAATTGTCGAAATTCAATGTCGAATACCGGTGTCGGGTGCGGGCGTCGGCCGGGGCGACGCTGCCGAAGCAACGCTCCCCGGTGACGGCTCTGCCATTCGACACGTGCTAGTACTTCCGCTCCTTCGGTTCGAAGCGCGTGATGACGACGTCTTTCTCGGCGAACTCGTAGTTGCCGTCGCACTCGCTGTAGAAGAGCGAATGCTTGAGCCAGTCGTCGTCGTTGCGATTCTGGTAGTCCTCGCGGGAGTGGGCGCCGCGGCTTTCCGTGCGGCGGTGCGCCGAAGCGGCGATCGCTTCCGCGTAATCGACCATGAACCCGATTTCGATCGCGTCCATCAGGTCGGTGTTAAACTGCTTGCCCTTGTCATCCACGACGACGTTCTTCGCACGTTTCCGGAGCTCCTTCAGGTCCTCCAGGGCCGTGGTCAGCGTCTCGTCGTTGCGGAAGACGGAGACGTTTTCCATCATCGTCTCCTGCAGGTCCGTCCGTACATCGACGGTCGGTTCGCCTTCGTCGCGCGTGACGGACATAAGGCGGTCAAGCTCGTTGCGCGTCCACTCTTCCGGGTTCTCCGGTAGCGGAGCGTGGGAGGCGCCCTCGTTGATCTCTTCAGCCATGGCCATGCCGGCGCGGCGGCCGAACACGACGAGGTCGATCAGCGAGTT
Organism: Longibacter salinarum; assembly: GCF_002554795.1. Lineage (NCBI taxonomy): Bacteria > Pseudomonadati > Rhodothermota > Rhodothermia > Rhodothermales > Salisaetaceae > Longibacter > Longibacter salinarum. The sequence continues at coordinate 2,532 of NZ_PDEQ01000010.1, forward strand.
GGTGCCGAGGCGGTTGGCGCCGTGAACGCTCACGCATCCGCACTCACCGACGGCGTAGAGGCCGGGAACGGTGGTGCCGCGAGAGCCCTTCTCGACCTGGCCGTCCGCGTTGGTCGGGATGCCGCCCATCGCGTAGTGGCAGGTTGGGGCGACCGGGATCGGCTCCTCCTTCGGGTTCACGCCCATGTAGGTGCGCGAGAACTCCGAGATCTCCGGCAGCTTCTTGTCGAGGACATCGTCGCCGACGTGCGTGAGGTCGAGGTGGACGTAGTCTTTGCCCTTGACGCCTCGGCCTTCGCGAATCTCTTTGAAGATGCACTGGCTGACCATGTCGCGCGGGGCGAGGTCCTTCACGGTTGGCGCGTAGCGCTCCATGAAGCGTTCGCCCTCCGAGTTTCGGAGGATGCCTCCCTCGCCGCGAGCGCCCTCGGTGATGAGGATGCCCAGGCGATAGAGCCCCGTCGGGTGGAACTGGACGAACTCCATGTCCTCCAGCGGGATGCCCTTCCGCAGCATGATCGCCATGCCGTCGCCGGTTCCGGCGTGGGCGTTGGACGTCGTTTTGAACGCACGGCCATAACCACCGGTGGCGAAGCAGACGATCTTCGCGTGGAAGGTGTGGATTTCCCCGGTCAGGATTTCGTAGGCGATGACGCCAACGGCTTCACCGTCTTCGCCGAGGATGAGGTCGAGGACCTGAAACTCGTCGTAGAAGCGGACGCCCTGCTTCGTGCACTGATCGTACAGCGTGTGCAGGATCGTATGGCCCGTTCGGTCGGCGGCGTGGCAGGCGCGGCGGACGGGGGCTTCACCGAAGTTGCGGGTGTGTCCACCGAAGCGTCGCTGCGAGATTTTCCCCTGTTTGTTGCGGCTGAAGGGGACGCCGTAGTGTTCGAGTTCGTAGACCGTGCGGGGCGCGTCTTTGCAGAGCACCTCGATCGCGTCCTGGTCGCCCAGGTAGTCGCTCCCTTTAACGGTGTCGAAGGCGTGCCACAGCCAGTGGTCTTCTTCTTCGTTACCGAGGGCAGCACCGATGCCACCCTGGGCAGCGCCGGTATGCGAGCGAAGTGGGTGCAGCTTTGAGACGACGGCGACATCCGCTCCGCCTTCACGGGCGTAGAGCGCGGACATCAGTCCTGAGCCTCCAGCTCCGACGACGACAACGTCGTGCGTGAAAGTCATAACGTGAGTGAGTGCAAATGATCAGGAGAGGGCAGAAGGTGTGGGCCGGGATGCCGGTCCAGGCCGGGCACGTCGCGGTGTCGAGCGAACTGCTGGGACGATCACGCGGGACACCGCAAACGCGAGAGGCAGGGGACCGGAAAGCCGGTGTCTGGGATCACCAGCCGGCCGTTATCACCGAGTAGAGACCAATGATGAGCAAGACAAGTGCGACGGACCATGAAAGAACGCGGGCCATCACACGACCGAGTGGATTCCGAATGTAGTCGGTCAGCACGTTATTGAGGCCGTAAAACCCGTGATGCAGGGCGACAATCAGGAAGAGGATGTTGAATCCTTTCCAGAGCACTGCGTACACGGGGTCGGCGAGACGCTGCATGACGACGTTGTACGGCGTGACTTCGGCATCGGCACCGAATTTTGCTTTCACGCCGGCGGCGGCTTCATCCGAGTATGCGGGAAGCTCGCCCTGCTGGGCGACGACGTCGGTCGTGACGGACGCGACGCTGTGGTCGTAGTGCTGGACCCAGAAGTGCGTGATGAGCATGAACACGAGGAACGTCCCCGTGATGCGATGCAGAAACCAGTTGACGGCGTTAGACTTCGACTTTGCCATGATTCAGGAGGCTGAACGGTTGGAGCAGGCGGGCAAGCAAGGCAAGGAGATGCTGCTACACAACGCCGTAGTGCGCGAGGAGGGCGTAGATCGATGGGTACCCGCCCACGAGGATGAGCACGACGGCGACGGCACCGAGCGTTGCGAAGAGTTTCTTCTGGTTGGGGCTCCAACCGAGGAAATCGATAAGAACGATCCGGAGACCGTTCATCGCGTGGTAGACCACGGCAATCAACAGGCCGAACTCTCCGACCTTGTAGATGGGCGCGTGGTACTTCGCGATCAGGGCGTTGAAGGCGTTCGGGTCCGTGAGCGACTTCAGCCCCCAGACGTGAATCATCAGGTAGACGACCAGCCCGACGCCGGTGAGGCGATGCATGATCCAGGCGAACATGCCTGTGCGGATGCGATAGCGCTGGAAGCGCCCGGAGTCTTCGACGACGGACGGCTGCTTGGCTTGCGCCGCAGGGCGTTCTGCGGTTTCGACGGCCATGAGAAAGAGGGGATTGGGTGATGCAGATCAGGAGACCAGCTTCCAAGGAGGAAGACGGCCGTCACATGTGTGACTGTCGTATGACTCGGAATGAGGGAAGGTTTCGACGAAAAGCGGCGTGAGCGCCGCGAATCGAGGTTTTGCCGTGTCCGTGCTGCAGAAAAACGGGCCGGTGATTGGCACCCGCTCGTTGGAGCGAGCGGGTGCTCAAGTCAGCCGTTGATCCCGGATGCGAGCACGGTCCATAAACCGGGTCTATTCGAATACTCGACCGATCTACCGGTTTTCGACGGGGACAAAGGTCTTGCCTTTTGGCCCAACATATTCGGCGCGCGGGCGGATCAGGCGGTTGTCAGACCACTGCTCAAGCAGGTGAGCCGTCCATCCCGCCGTACGGCTGAGGGCGAAGATCGGCGTGAAGAGGTCCGGGTCGAGGCCCAGCATGTAGTACGTCGATGCGGAGAAGAAGTCGACGTTCGGGTTAATGTTTTTGTCCCCGATCATGGTATTCATGATCTCGAGGCTGTAGTCGTACCACTTCCGCTGGTTCTTCTCCTCGCTGAGGTCTTCGACCATGTCGCGGAGGATTGCGGCGCGCGGATCCATCGTGCGATAGACGCGGTGGCCGAAGCCCATCACCTTCTCCTTATTCGCAAGGCGCTCGCGCACGTACTCGGCCGGGTCCGCTCCTTTCTTATCGATGTCGAGCAGCATGCGCATCACTTCGCGGTTGGCTCCACCGTGAAGCGGTCCTTTCAGCGCGCCAATGGCTCCGCTGACCGCGGAGTACATATCCGAAAGCGTCGATCCGATGACACGGCTCGTGAACGTCGAGGCGTTGAGGCCGTGATCGGCATGCAGGACGAGGCAGACGTCGAACGTATGCTCCGCAGCCTCGCCCGGCTTCTCGTCGTTCAGCATGTAGAGGAAGTTGTAGGCCATCGATCCCTCATCAAGCGGCGCGACCGGTTCCTTGCCTTTACGCAGGCGATCGAACGCAGCAATGATCGTCGGGATGGCAGCGAGCAGACGCGTAGCCTTGCGGCGGTTGGCGTCCTCCTCCATGACCTCCGCCTCATCGTCGAAGAAGCTGAGGGCGGATACGGCCGTACGCAGGACCGCCATCGGGTGCGCAGAACTCGGTGCGTTGCGGAGAATGTCGAGCACCTCGTCCGGCAGCTCGCGGTTGGCGCGGAGGCTGCTGCGGAGCTCGTTCAGTTCGGACTCGTTGGGCAGTTCGCCATTCCACAGAAGGTACACGACCTCCTCGTACGTGGCGTGCTCGGCGAGGTCTTCGATGGTGTAGCCGCGATAGATCAGTTCGCCCTTCTCTCCATCGATAAAGGAGAGTTCGGAGTCCAGCGCAACGACCCCTTTGAGGCCGGGCGCTTTGATTGGGGCGTCTTTTTCTTTGACTGCGTCTTGGTCTGCCATGTCAGGTCGTGCAATTCGTGGTTGCGGTACCGATGCGTTCGGTCGTGCAGGTCGCCGGGCGAAGGGTCGGCTGCGGGAACGACCTCGATGGCTTCATCAGTCAAGCGTGATAGATCCTGGGAGTCGTTCCATCAGCAAAGTGGAATCATCAGCCGGGACATACGCCGGAACGTGCACGAGGAGCCTCCGCCAAAGACACCGCAATGCGGGCCAGGGCGGGCCTCCATGAGAAATCAAGTGGGTACAAAGAACAGGGTGCTCGGTGAGGTGGCACGGTCGGACGGCGCGTCCGGCCCGTCGCTGACGGGCCCTGGGTCATGCCAATACTCGCCGGTAATAATTCGTGCTCGTCCGGGTGTGAAAGCGAGGGCCGGTGGCGAACGCGAGCGTTTGTCTTCGCTCGTCGTGCAGGCGATAGAAGGAGCGAATCCAACTCAGTCACAGATTCGTGCGAAACGACGGCCCGCTGCATTCATGCTTTGCCGAGACGGATCGCGCTCGGAATACAAGCGCTTCCAGCCGTCGTCCGGAAGCTTCACTATTGTCCAGATTAGACGGACAATCGGCATCACACCAAAAGCTTCATCGAGCCGGGAGTTTCGCAAACGGATGTGCCCCTGGACACGATCCATTCATCACCATGCAATAATACGTAATCCTATCGTCTTCCATGCAAGAATTTTGATTTAATCGAACAAAAGCATCGTGCATGAAGTCCCCGTCTTGGCGTAGGGGATTTCCCGTCGGCTATAACGTGCTTGGCGGATGCATCGTAAAAACGTAAGCGGAGCCATTCATGCCTACTCGTTCGATCCTTTGGTAGGGACGCAGGAGGTACGGTGCGCAAGATCAACAACGCCTTGTGCTGCACGTGTGGCGAGGACCGACCATCGGGAGGTCCGTACCGTTGGAAGACCAAAAGCTGTTCGCCAAGCACGTTCTCAAATCGTCTTACGGGCTGGGCGTACGATGTCTGCAGATGGATTGTGAAACGCATGGGATCATTTTGGGGCAATAGGCGATATTCAGTATCGACAGCCGCTTAGCGTCCTCAGTGTCATGTATCTGCACTTGGGATGTGAGAGGAATGCTTTCGTCACCTGCCTTTATTTTGCGGGCCTTCGGGCTCGTGACACGGCAGCTCGCGATGCTCGGGTGATCCGCGTTTGTTACGGGTCCCGCCGCGCGCCGGGCAAGCGCCGGGGTGACGGACGTGCCGACGTGGGTCGAGGCCGGTCGCTCTGCACAGCAGTAGCGCGGCTCTCCTTACCGTCGCACTTGAGATCGGGTGCTTATCACTTGCTCTCACCTCGCCGCGGCATCCACAAACCTGACATGCTCACGAGCGAATCCGTGCCTGCCTCACTTCCGAGGTACGAGCTCCCTGCTCTTCGTCAAGCAACACTCCGGACGGCTCTCCGAAGCGCTGTACGCGCTACACGGCGTGCTTTCCTGCCTTTGCTCGACGCTTGGACTCTACTTCCGGTCTGGCACTGTTCCTTGCTTGTTCCGTTGCGTCGCCCGCGTTCGTCTCACTTCGGACGCGCCCGCGACGCCTGGCGCTTGCGTCATCCCGCGTCCTTGCTCGCCACTCGCGCTGTACACACCGAGTGGCCTCTCGCAGGGACGTCCCCCGGATCGACGTTCGTGCCTCCACCCGGCAGATTGACATTCACAGATTGACCGATGATGGTCGCCGCGTCGTTCGTACCCGCTTGGGTCGCGCCGCGACGATTGTGCCTTCGCGCTGCTTCGCAGGGCACAACGTATGGTTTCGCTCCCCTGGTTCGGCTCTTCGAATCACCGGCGGAATCAGACGGCTCCATCAACTCGCCGGAAGCGCACCCGGTACACGCAGGGGTGAGGCCGCACACATCCAACCCCTATATGTCGAAAGAAATTGTCGTAAACGTCGAAGATAGCCGGACACGCATCGCCATCGTCGAAGATGGCAAGCTGGCCGAGCTATACATCGAAAATGCCGAAAACAAACGTACCATCGGCAACATGTACCTCGGGCGGATCCGAAAGGTGATGCCCAGCATCCAGGCCGCGTTCGTTGACATTGGCCAGGAGCAAGACGCATTTCTACACTTCTCGGACCTCTCCGACAATCTCGGCGCCCTCGTCGACTTTCTCGGGCAGGACAAGCCCCGCGTCGAAACTGTCGATCTCCCCGAGGAAGAGGGCAAACGTCCCGACCTCCGCCGCGGCCAGGAAATTCTGGTGCAGGTGACGAAGGAGCCGATTTCGAACAAGGGAAGCCGCATTTCTACGGACCTGTCGCTGGCCGGTCGCTTCCTCGTCCTTGTCCCGCTTCAGCGCTATGTCGCGGTCTCGCGGAAGATTACGGAGGAAAAGGAGCGCCGCCGCCTGAAGGCACTTGCATCCAGCCTCGTCCCGGAAGGGTTTGGCGTCATCGTCCGCACCGTCGCCGAAGGGCGCGACGCGAAGTCGCTCGACAAAGACCTGAAGCTCCTGATGGAGCGCTGGCGTCGAGCCGAGGAGAAGCTCGATTCGGTCGAGCCTCCGGCCCTAGTGCACGAGGACGTTGATATGGCCTCGTCCATCATCCGGGATCAGTTCTCGGACGACTACGACCGCATCCTTGTCGATCACAAGCCACTGTTCCACAGCATCCGCAGCTACGTTCGTGCGGTGGCGCCGAAGATGGTCGATCGCGTTGAGCTGCACGATAAAACGGATCCGGTCTTTGAGGCGGCCAACATTCAGCGCGGTGCCGACCGGGCCTTCAAGGACCGCGTCGAACTGCCCTCCGGCGGGTATCTCTTTATCGAGCGTACGGAGGCGATGCATGTTATCGACGTGAACTCGGGGCGCTCCGGCCGTGGCAAGTCTCAGTCACAGAACTCGCTGGACGTCAACCTTGAGGCCGCTCGCGTCATTGTCCGGCAAATCCGCCTGCGCGATCTGGGTGGCATTATCGTCGTCGACTTCATCGACCTACGCGACGAGAAGGATCGCAAGAAGGTCTACGATGAAATCAAGAAGGGCTTCAAGGACGATCGAGCCGTGACGAAGGTGCTCCCGATGAGCGACTTCGGACTGGTCGAGATCACCCGCCAGCGTCTACGGCCGAGCCTCACCACGACGTTCTCGTCCGCTAACGGCGAGTCGTCGGAGGAGGACCGGGACAGTAGCAGCGGGAGCGGCAACGGCAACGTGCAGCGCATCGAGCGGAAGCTGGAGCGCACGGAAATGAAGCTTGAGGAGAGCCGCCGTCAGCTGAACCAGAAGGAGAGCGAGATCGAGAAGCTCCGTGAGAAAGCGGATGAAGGAGGCAGTGGCCCCGATCCTTCAGAGCTGCAGAGCCTCCGCGACAAGCTCAAGCATTACCAGCGCGAAGCCCGAGAGGCTCGCAAACGTGCGAAGAAAGCCGAATCCGATGCTAGGAAAGCGACGGAGAAGGCGGAAACCAGCACAAATCGGGCGCCTGCTGCCTCCGGCGACGGCGTAGCCGTGGATCCGGAGCAGGTCGTGCGCTCGATCGAGGAGTGGGTGGAGGCACACCGGAGTGACCGCCGCGCGGTGACCCTGCACGTCCACCCGTTCACTGCGGCCTTCCTGCACCGTCCCGTGCCGAGCTATCAGACGGAATGGTTCATGAAATACTATGTCCGCGTGCACATCGAGTCGGACCCCACGATGTCGCCGCTCGACTACCGTTTTGTTGACACCCGTTCGGGAGCGGTTCTCGAAGAGGCCTGATTCCCCAATCCGGTTCCTGTCATGTTGCGATGCCCCGGCGCGTGCCGCTTCTTGCGGTATCGCTGGGGCGTCGTCGCTAATGACGGCAATCCGAACGCATATCACTGCCGAGGTGACCGGAAAAGGCGACGCTGTATCGTTTTTTAGATGGATCGATTCTCCGCATGAAAACCAAGACCGTCCTCGAAGAGCTCGAACAGGCAGCCGAGCAGCTTGGCTACGTCGTTCGAAAGGAGAAGGGAAACTTTCGCGGCGGCGTCTGCACCATTGACGGTGACGCCGTTATCATGCTCAACAAGCGCCACATTCCGGACGTCCAGCTCGTTGTGCTGGCAGATAGCCTTCGTGACGCACCGATCGACACCATCTATCTGAAGCCGGCCGTGCGCGACGCTCTGGAAGAGGCATGGGACCAGCTTGACGCCCGCGAGGCGGCCGCTGCCAAGGGACCGTCGGGTAACGGAAGCGATTCGACCGCTGATGGGACGGACAATTCGGACGAGGAAGCTCCGGATGCGGCCGGAGAGGTGCCGCATGCCGGATGAACTCACCGTTACGCTGCTCGGTACGGGCACGTCGACGGGCGTTCCGGTTATCGGATGCGACTGCGAGGTCTGCCAGTCCGATGATCCGCGCGACACGCGGACGCGCTGCGCCTGCTATATTGATGCGGGCGACGTTACCTTGCTGGTTGACACGGGGCCCGACTTCCGCGCACAGATGCTGCGCGAGGATCTGCGGCGCATCGACGCCGTGCTCTACACGCATCACCACTTCGATCATATTGCCGGCCTGGACGACCTCCGCCCGTTCTTCTTCTGGAACCGGCGACCGATGCCGTGTTACGGGCACCCGTTGACCGTCGAGACCCTCGCGGAGAAGTACGACTACGTCTTCGGGACCGATCCCTATCCCGGAGCTGCGGACCTTTCCCTCTGTAGCGTCGAGGATACGTTCCGCGTGCCCACGCGCCAGCCGGCGCTTCCCCGGGGGATGAGCCCGGACGACCTCCCGCGGGGCGACGAGGTCGTTGCCGTCGATCCCATCCTGCTGTATCATGGCGATATGCCGGTCTACGGATACCGCGTTGGCGACTTTGCGTATCTCACGGATGTGAACGAGATTCCGAGCGCGAGTCTAGAGAAACTCGAGGACCTCGACACCCTGGTGCTTGATGCACTACGCCCGAACCCGCATCCGACGCACTTTTCGTTCGATCAGGCTGTGGATGTGGCCCGGCGGATCGGGGCACGACAGACGTACTTCATCCATATGACGCATAACGTGCTCCACGCCGAACAGGAGGCCCGACTCCCCGAAAACATCCACCTTGGATACGACGGCCTGCAAATCCAGGTGAACAACCGATCTGATTAGGTAGGCTTGTGGAGCGTTGCAGTTGGCCGTGCTCCTGACCGATGTCCTCTTCACCCGAACCCTTGCTCCTCGTGAAGCTGCTCGTACTGAACGGTCCGAATCTGAACCTGCTCGGCACGCGTGAGCCCGATGTCTACGGCAATGAGACGCTCGACGATGTAGAGGCGGCGCTTCGGTCAAGCTTTCCGGATGTCGAGTTTTCTTTTCGACAAGACAACGGGGAAGGAGCGCTAATCGATCTCTTGCATACGGCACACGAGCGGGGGTTGGACGGCGTTGTCTTCAATCCCGGCGGGTACACCCACACGTCCGTTGCCCTGCGTGACGCCGTTTCTGCCATCGATCCGCCCGTAGTGGAGGTGCACCTGTCGAATGTGCACGCCCGCGAAGCCTTCCGGCACAAATCCTACATCGCTCCGGTCTGCGCCGGGCAAATTGCAGGACTTGGCACGACCGGTTATCACCTCGCCGTCCGCTACTTCCTCGACGCGTGATGTTTCAGCAGGCAAAACGAGCGTTGCACGGCCGTGCAACGCTGTACTGCAACATCTACCAAGCCGAACGCTGCTACGCGCCAACGTCCCAACGCGTCAACGCCCAAATTGACGGCGTCACCGATCGCCATTAGCTTGTTGCGCCGTCCGCCCACCATCGCCTGACCTGTTGCCGCGCCCATGTCGTCCCCCGAACCGAACGACCCTCTCGAACCTGACGCGAGCTCGCAGGCGTCGGATGTAGGCAGGGTCGAAGCGGAGGACACGGAGTCGACATCATCATCGGGGGGCGGAGCATCGCTCGTCGCTGGTGGCATCCTGGTCAGTCGCATCACCGGCCTGCTTCGGGAGCGCGTTCTGGCGTATTTTTTTGGCGTCAGCGCCGTGATGGATGTTTGGACCGTGGTTTTCCGTGTGCCCAATATCCTGCAGAACCTGCTCGGGGAAGGGACGATCTCGGCGGCATTCATCCCGATCTACAGCCGCCTGATCGAAGAGGAGCGGCACGAGGAAGCCGGACGGTTCGCCGGCGCCATCTTCGGCCTCCTCCTGGCCACAGCCTCTGCCATCGCTGCGCTCGGCATTATCTTCGCCGAACCGATCGTCACGGTGTCGGCACCTGGGTTCGTTGACGACGCAGCGAAGGTTGCGGCGGGCACCCTGGAGGTCGACCGATTCGCGCTCTCGGTTCAGGGGATCAAACTGATTTTCCCGATGACGGGCGTGCTGGTGCTGTCAGCCTGGGCCCTCGGCGTGTTGAACAGCCACCGTCGCTTCTTCGTCCCGTACGTCGCGCCGGTGCTATGGAACGTTGCCATCATGGCCGCGCTTGCGGGTGGAGCCCTCTACTCCATCGGCGGATTCCTTCCCACGGAGTACGACACCGACACGCTCTCGTACTTGCTTCTGGTTGGATGCGGGGGAGCGTTTGCGGGCGGCCTGCTGCAGTTTGGCGTCCAGCTCCCGTTTGTCGCGAAGGTGATCCCGTCGTTCCAGTTTTCGTTCTCCACGAAGGTAGCGGGTGTACGCGACGCCATCCGTGCCGTCGGTCCGGTGATTGCCGGGCGCGGCGTGGCACAGGTCTCCGCATTTGTGGATCAGGTGCTCGGGTCGGCGTATCTGGTGGCCGGAGGACTGAGCGCCCTTCGCTTCGGGCAACTCCTGTACATGCTGCCGATCAGCCTCTTCGGTATTTCCGTGACGGCAGCGGAGCTCCCTGAGTTATCTCGGCTGACGAAAGACCGGGTGGAGGACTTCGTGGCACGGTTGAAACGCTCGCTTGGACAACTGGCCTTCCTCACAATACCCACGGTCGTCGGGTACCTGGCGCTCGGTTATCTCTTCGTGGGCGCCCTGCTCCGAACCGGGCAGTTTGGCGTGCAGGACCAGTGGCTCGTGTATTTCACGCTGGTGTCGTACACGATCGGCATTCTCGCGACGAGCATGTCTCGACTCCTGCAGAACGCGTTTTATGCCATCGGGAATACCAAGACGCCGGCTCGGCTTGCCGTTTTCCGCGTTGTGATTTCCGTGGCTGTTGCCTTTCCGGCGATTTTCTGGTTTCGCGAGTTCACTGTGACCGGCGTCACCGGCTTCGCGTTCGACGAACGGACGTTGACGCTCGGTGCCATGGGCCTCGGGGCGGGGGCGTCCGTGGCCGCATGGCTCGAACTGGGTGCCCTTCTCTGGTCGCTGAAGCGCGAGCTTCCCGTAGAGGTGCCGTGGGGGAGGCTGGCAAAAATGACGATTCTCGCACTCCTATCCCTGGCACCGGCTCTGGTCGTATGGTGGGTGATTCCAGGTGCCCCGATCGTTCTACTGGCCGCGGTCGTCGGAGCCGTCTACGCCGCTGCCTACCTTGGGGTCGCCTACTTCTTCGGCTTCTCAGAACTTGATCCGTGGATTCGCCGCTTCGTGAAACGCAGCGGATGATGTGCGATCTGAGCGTTTGGGCAGCCTCTGTGTGTTCATTCACCATGAGTTTCGACTATGCGTCTGCGCTTTTCTCGGGAGGAGGACCTTCCGGCTATCGTCCGGATCTATAATCAGGCGATACGACAGGGAAAGAAAAGCCAGCCTGTGACGGCTTTTCGTGAGCCGCTTACTGTCGCTGATCGCCGGGAGTGGTTCGAGCGCCACGGCCCATCCTCGTATCCCATCTGGGTGGCCTAAGAGGACGACGAAGTCGCCGGCTGGTGCAGCCTGAGTCCCTATCGGTCGGGGCGAGCGGCGCTTCGTCGAGCGACAGAGGTGAGCTACTACGTCGACGCCCGGTGCCGACGGCAGGGAATCGGCTCGGCGCTCATGGATCGCGCCTTAACGGCTGCACCCGGGCTCGATTTTGACACGGTCATAGCGATCCTGCTGGCGGGCAATGACGCAAGCATCGGGTTGCTCCTCCGCTTCGGTTTTTCGGAATGGGGCCGCCTCCCGGATCTTGCTGTTTTCGGAGAGGATCGCTACGATCACCTCATCTATGGATGTCACGTCGGAGATCTCGCTGCCAACGTTGCGGATGATGCCGGCTGACGTGTACCTTATCGACGTTGACCGGCCCGCGTCCTCCGCTCGTATGCTGCGCATCGGCACGGTACCGACCCGCTTCGCCTTCACTTCTCCACCGATTCTGCCATGGGCCGCATCGTTCGCACGGGCTCGACGCCCGCCAAGCGACGTCATCAGCACCGTCGGTCTTGCGCCGAGGTCCTGCGTCTCTTGGCCAAACGAAACCTGGCCGGTGACTTCGATCGAGAAGCACGTGATATGGTCGCGTTTCTTGTCTGGAACCTGCATGGCATCTATCGGACCATCGACGAGAGTGCGCAGACCTGGGACGAGAAGGGGTACTGGCGAAAGGCGGAAGGCTTACGCGATCGCTGGCTCTGGGCACGGACAGCAGCCCGGGAGCTCGAAGAGATGATCCGTAGCGACCGTTGGGAAGACGTCGCCCCCGCGCTCGTGCCGCTCGTCCCTCAATTTCAGGATGTAACCGTTCGGTCGATCACACGAAATGCCGACTGGTGGTGCGGCGCGCATCGCGCCCTACTCAATCAGAGCCGTCCCGCGTCGGCTCCACCGACCGAGGCGGATTCATCCGGCTTTGTCTCATAATTGGACGGCATATGTCCCGTCGATCAATCCGTCTGGCGCGTCGTTTGTGCTGTTGACGGTCCGTTGGGCCCCCGGCCCCAGCACGTCCACGTTTTCGCTTGCTTTGCTCGCCCTGAGTACATTTTTGCCGTATGGCTTCTTCGAACGCGCCGCTATCGCCGGGCACTATGCTCGTCGCCGCGCCCATGATGCGAGATCCGAACTTTCATCGGTCGGTCATTCTTCTGTGTGAGCATGGAGAGAACGGCACCTTCGGATTGATTCTGAATCATCCGCTCGATATGCAACTCGGAGACGTGATCGAGGAGTTCTTTGCCTACGATCCTCCGGTGCATCTCGGGGGACCGGTGCAGCGAAATACACTCCACTACGTCCACCGCCGGCCGGAGGACGTGCCTGAGGGCGTGGCGCTGGCCGACGGCGTCGTATGGGGAGGCGATTTCGAATCGTTGAAATCCATCGTTCGTACCGGCGACGTGGACTATGGGGACGTGCGTTTCTTTCTCGGCTACGCAGGGTGGTCGCCGGGACAACTAGAGGAGGAGGTTGAGGAGGGCGCCTGGATTCCAACATCGATCGTCCCGGACCTCGTCTTTGACAGCGGAGTCCAGGAGTTGTGGCGCGAGGTCTTGCGGCGAATGGGAGGCGAGTACGCTCTCCTCTCGACGTTTCCAGACGATCCTCGCCTTAACTAGGGGCGAGCCCGGTCCTTTTGCGCTTTGTAGCAAGAAAAGATCGATTTCGAGAAACGCAGCCACAGAATGGACGTAGTAACCTTTTGCACAGCACGTACGAGTCCGAAGCCAGTCTCAGCGAACTATCAGCGCGGCCATGTCGTTTTCCGATTCCTTTCTATCGCAAGAAGCGATGCAAAAGCTCGAGGCGATGATCGTCGAGGAGATGCCGATCACAAAGCATCTCGAGTTTTCGTTGGCCGCCGAGGCGGACGGCAAGCTCCGTGCGTCAGCTCCGTTGAAGCCGAACGCGAACCATATGGGAACGGCGTTCGGGGGCAGTTTGAGCATGCTCGCCACGGTGACGGGATGGGCGATGATGCACCAGCTCGTTCAGGATACCGTCGAAGACATGAAGCGACGGGTCGAGGTGATCATTCAGGAGGGAGATATCGAATACATCAAACCCGTCCGCGACAATATCTCGGTGATCTGCGAGCGTCCGGATGATGATACGATTGAACGCTTCCAGCGTATGCTGGACCGCTGGGGTCGTGCGAGACTCGACCTGAAATGCAAAATTGACGCTGCAGGTGAGCGCGCTGTTACGTTCATCGGGCGGTATGTCGCGCTGGCTGAAGGTGAGGATGGAGCGGAGTAGTTTGCCTTCGGACACGTGCGCTGCTTACGTGATGCAGCGTAACGGCAGAAACACGAAAGAGAGCCCTGGATCCCGGGGCTCTTTTTTTGTTCTATGAGGTTTGCGAGCGATTCCCCACCCGAATATATGCAGATGGACTCATGCCATCACGGATTATACGGGTGATCATGGGCTCAGTCTTCGATATGATCCGGCGTCTTTTATCACCGGTAATACTGCGAAGTAATGTCGAACACGTCGTGAAGAAAAAGGGGAATAGAAAATTTCTTGATGTCGCGTGTCCGGTTCGGTGTATGTTTTACGCCTCACTCAACTGACGGCGGGACTGACAATCCACCGTTGACATCTGCGTTTTCAAATCGAAGCGCAGATTCCCCCTCCCCTAATAGATTCTTACCTACCGATGCACAAGGTTACATCCCCCGCGCGGTGGACGATGGTCCTCGCGCTTCTCGTATTCGTTTTCACTGGTTGCGACTCGAATGAGGAGAGCACACCTCCTGTCGACGACGTTGTCGTCATCGGGACGCAGGTTGAAAAAGACTTCCTCAACACCGGACAGTTCGGTGTTTCCGCTACGCCCCTTTCTGCGGAAGGACGCGGGATCATATCCAACGATGTGAAGGGTGAAGTCACGATCAGCGGCCCGAACAGTTCGGCTCTCGTTGCGAAGTCCAATGGTTCGATCAACGGAACCGTCAAGATCGAGCGACTGAACCGAGTGAGCGGTGACCCGCTCGCCGTCGTCGTCGACATTGACGACAGCGGAAGCATGGGGTCAAACGATCCCGACGACGACCGGGTGACCGGTGCTCAGGCGTTTGTAGACGAGGTGTCTGCCAACGCGAGCAACTGGGAGATTGCGATGGCCCGCTACAGCGGCTCGACCCCGGCCCTGAACCTGAACTACACGGACATGCTTCTGGACTTCAGCAATGATGTTCAAGCGCTCAAAGACTCCGCTGCGAACGTTGAGTCTTCGGGTGGCACGCCGACCTACGAGTCTCTCGCCGAACTCCTCATTTACTCGGAGAGCGAGCGTCCGAAGTCGAACCATGAGAAGGCCATCGTTCTTCTATCTGACGGCAACCCAAACTCCATCGCGCTCCGCGACAGCGTTTGCAATGACGCCAATCGGAAAGAGTCGCCGATTTACACGATCGGTCTCGGCCCCGCGTCGGATGTTTCCCCGGCGTCAGAGCAGTCGCAGTTTGCGATTAATGAGATGCGGGCGATCTCCGACTGCAGCGGTGCTTCGTACGCCGGTATCGACCCGAGCGATGCAACGGCTTCGTCTGAAGAGATCTACCGTGCAATCGCGACGGCCGCATCCCAGGGATCGATCATCTTCACGATCGAAATCGATCCTACGGCCCTGCAGAATCACTTCAACCCTGGCGACCTGCTGACGGGAAGCATCAACCTGACCGCCGGCGGCCAGAGCGCAGGCGGCGACTTCTCCTTCACTGTGCCCGATCCGAATGCTTCGCTCAATTATAAGTACACGGGCGAGTAGCATCGAGACCTGGCACACTCCCCTGTAGGGGGAAAACGGGCGGCTTCCCTCGGGAAGTCGCTCGTTTTTTTTGTTGGGTGATTTTCGGACTTACGTATCGATCAGCCTCTGATTAAATCATCTGCTCGTACATTCGGTACGCCGTCTGATTCATTCCGAGGTTCTCGTAGGTCGTCCGAGCAGCGGCATTATCCTTTTCCACGTAGAGGCGGATGCCACAGACGTCGTCCTCGTTTCGCGCCATCGCTTTGACGTGGGCGTACAGGGCCGAATACACGCCTTCACGCCTCGCCTCCAGACGGACGTACACGCTCTGAACCCACCAGAAGGTGCCATTCCGCCAATCGCTCCACTCCGTTGTAATCATGAGTGAGCCGACGACCGTACCGTTTCGCTCGGCGACGAGGTAAAAGCCTTTTTTCGAGTCTAGCATCAAGGCACGTACGCCGGCTTGAAGTGTGGACGTGTCGAGGGATTTGTCCTCGGTCTCCTGGGCCATGGCTTGATTGAATTCGACGAGCGTTTCGACATCGGAGAGGTCGGCAGTGCGAATCTTCATGTTTGAGTTTAAGGTTCAGAGTTCAGGGTTCAAGGGTACGCCCCGGGTACATGGGTAACAGATCACCTCGTCACAGAGCATGTTGTTCAGTGGGGGGCCGAGTAGACTGAAGGGAATGTCTACCGAGACATTAAACAAAACGAGCGTCGCACGGCTGTGCGACGCTTGATCTCTTTGAAAATGGAAGGAGAGCCGAGCATCGAGGTGAACCGGAAAAGGCGAGTCGGGATTGTCCTTAGGTATTATCCATGGTGCCGAGGCCACAGAGTTCAAAGAAAAGAAAAACCGTGTTCACGTTTCTTGACGGCTAAGGCGGTGGGCGTGGCGGGTGGTCTCCGGGATTTTGTACCGCGGGGAGACGCGGAGCGTGAGGTCAATGGCTTCCTCAAGCGTGATGCGATGGCCGATGCTGACGTAAACGGGGTTTACGTTTGCCCGGGTGCGGAGCGCGACACCAACCTGTTCGTCTCCATCGACGAGAGGCACGGTGCTACCTTTCTCCGTGGATAGGGTACCGAGAGGCTCGCCGGTGAGGATCGACTTGGCGACGCCGAACGAGGGGTGATTCAAGACGACGCCGAGGTGACACGCAAGCCCGAATCGGCGGGGGTGCGCTCGCCCCTGACTGTCCGTGACGAGAACATCGGGCAGGGCGCCCATGTCCTGCGCGAGTTGATCGAGCGCTGGCAGAATGGCGGGCATTTCTCGAAAGCTCAGGTATCCCGGGACGTAGGGAAAGGGGATGTCGCACCGGTGTACCGACTCCGCAGCCACCGATAAATCTGGAAGCTCCAGCACACTCACTGCTGCCTGGGCGATGCCCCCTCGGATGCTGACATCAATGCCTGCGATGGTCCGGACGGGTCGGTCGTACGTCTCATCGAGATGGGTTGTCTGAACCTTTGAAGCCAACTGCTCCTGGATGGTCCGCGCTTCAGCAGTTGAGACATCCCACTCGTGAGCGTGTACGATCGGAAGCGACATGGAATTGAGGGCTATAAAGGGAATAACGGGTTGATCCTGTCCAGCATCTTCTCTATCGTCCACGAGCACACCCCGATGGGGTTGCGTGCGGCACAGAGAGGCGAAAGTCAATGCAAAAGTTTCCGTGAAATGGAAATCTTTGGAATCCTATCGCGGTCTTGAGCATTGAGGCTTATCCCGAGCGCAAAAACCGCCGCGTGTATGCGTTTTACGACGGCGATTTTGATGGGTCTATAGCTCAGTTGGTTAGAGCGCTACGTTGACATCGTAGAGGTCAGTGGTTCGAATCCACTTAGACCCACACTTCCTTTCCATTCCGCATCGCACGATGGGTGTTCTTCTCACTGTACAGGCGACCACGCGAACGCCGGTCTTCGGCCCCGCGTACCCCTGCCCGTGAGAGATGGACCCGGTTTGTAGCCCACCCCGTGCGCTGCACGCGCTGATTCTGGCGCTCCGTCCCTCCCGGCGGAGCGCTTTTTTTGTGCACCTCTGTCGGATCCACGAAATCGTACAGGATCGGCATTCCATACACGTTCGCCCGTTCCTTCCTCCACCTGCTATTGTCGCTCGCACGCCATGGCTGAAGTCGACCAGCAAACCATCACTCTTACTCTTCCTGACGGATCCGAGCGCTCGTATCCGGCGGGCACGACCGGTTATGACGTCGCAGCAAGCATCGGCGCCGGGCTCGCCCGTGCCGCTCTTGCGATTAAGGTCGACGGCGAGGTCCGCGATCTGAATCGCCCGATCGAGGAGGACGCTGACATAGCCATTCTGACGTGGGACGACAAAGAGGGCAAGGAGACCTTCTGGCACTCGTCTGCCCACCTCATGGCCGAGGCCCTGGAGGAGCTGTACCCGGGCGTCAAGTTCACGATCGGTCCGCCCATTGATCAGGGCTTCTACTACGACATCGATCCCGGCGAGCACCAGATTTCCTCGGACGATTTCTCCGAGATCGAGGACAAAATGTTGGAGCTTGCGCGGCGCGACGTTGAGTACGAACGGCGGAATGTTTCGAAAGACGACGCCGTTTCGTACTACAAGGACATCGGCAACGAGTACAAGCTAGAACTCATCGAGGGGCTCGACGACGGCGACATCTCGTTTTACGAGCAAGGCAACTTTACGGACCTCTGCCGCGGTCCGCACATCCCGTCCACGGGCGACATCAAGGCGCCGAAGCTTCTGAGTGTGGCCGGCGCATACTGGCGCGGGGATGAGTCCAACAAGCAGCTGACCCGGATTTACGGCATCACGTTTCCGAAACAGAAGCTGCTCGAGGAGTTTCTTGAGCGCCGGCGCCTCGCGAAGGAGCGCGATCACCGAAAGCTGGGGAAAGAGCTCAACCTCTTCACCTTTAATGCGGAGAAGGTCGGGCCGGGACTTCCGATGTGGCTGCCGAAGGGTGCCCAGCTGCGGGAGACGCTCGAAAACTTCCTCAAACAGGAGCAGCTGAAGGCAGGATACGAGCCGGTCGTGACGCCGCACATCGGCCGACTCGATCTCTACCGCACGAGTGGGCACTATCCGTATTATAAGGAAAGTCAGTTCCCGCCCATGCTGTTTGAGGGTGAGGACACCGAGGACGAGGAGGAAGACGGCTACCTCCTCAAGCCGATGAACTGCCCGCACCATACCCAGATCTACGATCACGACATGCACTCGTACCGGGATCTACCGGTGCGACTGGCGGAGTTTGGGACCGTCTACCGCTTCGAGCAGAGCGGCGAGCTCGGTGGGCTGACGCGCGTTCGCGGCTTCACGCAGGACGATGCCCACATCTTCTGCACGCCGGACCAGGTCAAGGGCGAGTTCAAGAACGTCATCGACCTGACGCTGAAAGTGCTGTCTGCGCTCTCGTTCGACGACTTCGAGGCCCAGATTTCACTCCGTGATCCGGAGAAGAAAGACAAATATGTTGGCGACAACGCGCTCTGGGATCAGGCCGAGCAGGCCATCCGCGAAGCCGTCGCCGAGAAAGGGCTCGAGGCACGGGAGGAGACGGGTGAGGCCGCCTTCTACGGGCCGAAGCTCGACTTCATGGTCGCCGACGCGCTCGGTCGCGAGTGGCAGCTTGGAACGATCCAGGTCGACTACAACCTGCCGGAGCGGTTCGACCTGACGTACATCGATGAGAACGATGAGAAGCAGCGTCCGGTGATGATTCACCGCGCGCCGTTTGGTTCACTTGAGCGCTTCATTGGTGTGCTGATTGAGCACTGCGGCGGCAACTTCCCGACGTGGCTTGCTCCGGTCCAGGTGCAGGTTATTCCGGTGAGCGACGACTTCAATGACTACGCCGAGAGCGTTGCGTCGAAGCTTCGCGCCGAGGACATCCGCGTGAAGGTCGATGAAAAAGATGAAACAGTCGGTTACAAGATCCGCCAGGCCGAGACCTCGAAGGTGCCGTACATGCTCGTCGTGGGCGCCCGCGAGGAGGAAGCAGGCACGGTGGCCGTCCGCGCGCACGGAAGCGGCGAGCAGGACGTTGTCCCCGCCGATGACTTCGTCCAGCAGATTACCGCCGAGGTCGAAGACGCGATCGGCTGAGTATACGTTTGAAGGTGTGAACGTATGAAAGTATGGATGTGATGAGGTGCGAGCGTGGGGCTTCGAGCCCCGAATGTGTCCCACTTTCACACGTCCAGACTTCCATACCTCCAGACACCCCCGTGCTCGGCCTTTCTCCTATCTTAACGGAAACCTCACAGGTGAGCCTGCGTGTATGGGTACACCAAAGCAATCATTATCTCCGAACTAAACGAATAGACCGTTATCGCAAGCGCCGACAAAGTTCGCGTCAATCAAGAAATTCGCGCCAGCAAGGTGCGAGTTGTAGAGCCGGACGGAAGCCACGATGTCGTGGAGACCGACGAGGCCCTGAAGCGGGCCCGGGAGCATGATCTCGATCTGGTCGAGATTGCGCCCGACGCGAATCCGCCCGTGTGCAAAGTCATTGACTACGGCAAGTACCGCTACGAGGAGCAGAAGAAGGAGAAGCGGCAGCGGAAGAGGTCGAAGTCGATGCAGATGAAGGAGCTGCGCTTCCGCCCGCGCACCGACGATCATGACTTCAACTTCAAAGTTGACCACGCGCGTCGTTTTCTCGACAATGGAAACAAGGTAAAGGCCTACGTCCAGTTCCGTGGTCGTGACATCATTTACAAGGATCAGGGGATGGATCTGCTTCGCCGGTTGATCGAGGAACTTCAGGACCTCGCTAAGATCGATCAGGCCCCGCAGATGGAGGGTCGCCGCATGGTGACAATCCTTGCGCCCGACAAGACCAAATAGTGCCTGACGTCCGCGTCCGCAGCATCCACAGCCTGCGTGACGTGACGGGAGGATTTTTTACGCTGGAAAGTCCCGACCCGTCTGAAATACACAAACTACGCAGCCGAATTCACCGTATCCGGTGGGTTCGGCTGTGTGCTGTTAGAGGGAAGAAGTCGAGCAACTCGGGTGGAATTTCGTGAAGAAGCAATGGGGTTCACCAAATATCTACTGAGGTAGGGGTTGCCCGGCGTCAGGGGATGGAACGTGCCCCCGTACGTGTCATACACACACGTCCCGCATCGCTCGCGGGAGCTCGCCAGCCTTCGAACCAACCGTCCCCCTCGGGGAGTGATGCTTATGCCTAAACAAAAATCGCACAGCGGCGCCAAGAAGCGTTTCAAAAAAACGTCCAGCGGCAAGATCAAGCGCAAAAAGGCGTATCGACGCCATATCCTGACGAAAAAGGATCCTAAGCGTAAGCGCCAGCTCCGCAAGGACACGACCGTATCTGATGCGGACGAGAAACGCGTGAAGCGTCTGCTGAGCAGTTAAACCCCCGAAAGCTGGCGTGCATACCGCGTGGGGAGCGCGCCTCGTGCGTGCTCCCCGCCGTGTGTATGTCTCCGTCGCCGCCGGCCCCAAGATGTCGGGACCGCTGCGTCGACCTCGTTCTCGGCAATAGTCGAGAGCATTCTGACGTGCAATCGTGCCGTCTGGCTGCACATTCAGAGACTGGGTCAAGATCCTTGGCTCGCCTCTGAGCGCTGGACTGCTGCATGATGCACGTTATTTCCAACTTGTTTTCCGTTTTTTCGTCACGCACGCGTTGCGCCTACGCAACAGCGCGCGTACGTTATCGACCTGCAATCCACAATCGAACTGAGGAACGTCACACATGCCTCGCGCAACCAACAAGCCGGCCACCCGTCGCCGCCGGAAGAAGATTCTGAACATGGCGAAGGGCTACTGGGGCCGTCGCAGCAAGATTTACACGGCCGCCAAGCACGCCGTTGAGAAAGGCCTGCAGTACGCCTACCGGGATCGCCGGCAGAAGAAGCGCAACTTCCGCAAGCTGTGGATCACGCGTATCAACGCGGCTGCCCGCCAGAATGGCGTGAGCTACTCCCAGTTTATGGGGCAGTACCGCAAGTCGGACCTCGATATGAACCGGAAGGTGCTGGCGGACCTCGCGGTTCACGATCCGGATGCGTTCGAGAAAGTCGTGGAGCACGCCACGAAGTAATCGACGGTCCACGCGGTTCTGATGCATGCACCTCACCGCATGCTGTATCCGCGTACTGGCAGGTCTGATCGCGCACGGAGACTCCCGTCGCCACCGGATTCCGGTATGGCGATAGCGGACGATCGGTGCGGACCCGTACGAAATCCCGCCCCTGCTACTGGCAGGTCCGGCGGGATTTTTCGTATGCTCCTCCGACTTGCCGTTTGCCCGCTTCCCCACCACCTCGTTTGACCTTCCCTGTCCGTTATGCCCGACGACCGCATCGACGCGCTCCGCGATCAGATCGAGTCTGAAACGATCGAGTCCGAAGAAGAGGCCGAGACGTTTCGCATCCAGTACCTCGGTCGCAAGCAGGGAAAAATCACGAAACTGTTCAGCCAGATCTCCGAGATCCCGCCCGAGGAACGCCCGGCGTTTGGTAAGAACGTGAACGCGCTGAAGTCGATGGCGGAGACGAAGCTAGAGGCAGCGCTTCAGACGCTAAAACGAGACCAGAGCGCCGGAGCCGCCGATATCGATCTGACGCTGCCGGGGCGCCGCGACTTCCGCGGCACGCTGCATCCGCTCACGCAGACGC
Source organism: Longibacter salinarum (assembly GCF_002554795.1). Classification (NCBI taxonomy): domain Bacteria; kingdom Pseudomonadati; phylum Rhodothermota; class Rhodothermia; order Rhodothermales; family Salisaetaceae; genus Longibacter; species Longibacter salinarum. Next base: position 24,464 of record NZ_PDEQ01000010.1, read on the forward strand.
TGAACGAAATCCTGCGCATTCTCCGCCGCCTCGGATTCGAGACGTACGAAGGACCGGAGGTGGAGTCGGACTGGCACAACTTCACGGCACTCAACTTTCCGCCGGATCATCCAGCGCGGGACATGCAGGACACGTTCTTCGTGAAGGACGCGCCGGATGCCGAGGAAGGCCCGGCTGTGTTGCGGACGCACACGTCCCCCGCGCAGATTCGGATTATGCAGGCGCAGGAGCCGCCACTCCGGGTCGCGGTGCCCGGCCGCGTGTACCGTAACGAGGCGATTTCGTACAAGTCGTTCTGCCTCTTCCACCAGGTGGAGCTCCTGTACGTCGACGAGGGTGTGTCGATGGCCGAATTGAAGCAGACGCTCTTTGCCCTGGCTCGAGCCCTGTTTGGCGAGGACGTTCGGCTTCGCTTCCGCCCGAGCTACTTCCCGTTCACGGAGCCGAGCGCGGAGGTCGACGTCTGGGGCGAGAAACCAGACCACCCCGACGGAGGCGAATGGATGGAAATCCTCGGCTGCGGCATGGTGCACCCGAACGTCTTCCGCTCCGCGGGCATCGACCCCGAGCGCTACACCGGCTACGCCGTCGGCATGGGCGTCGAACGAATGACGATGCTCCGCTACGGCATCGATGACATCCGGACCTTCTACGAGAACGACGTGCGATTCCTGGATCAATTCTAAGTTCGAAATGCGAAGGGCGGATTTTTGAATGCGAAGGTCTAAATGCGAAGGGCGAAGTTTTTCGGAGCTAACGGTTTTTCTTTGCTGTTCGGATGGAGGTTATGATGATTCGGGTTAACTCATCTGCTTCCTGGTAGAGATGCTCGATTTCTGACTGCCGTTCGTTCGCGTCGATATCTCTTAGGATCTCGAGCCAGTACTTGGACTCGTCAGATTCTTCTTCAGCGATTCCGAGTTTTGAAATGAACTCCGCACGCGAGCGTGCATGGCAGGCGGCTCGATAATTTGCTCCCACGGAGGAGGCGGAGCGCATGAGTTGCCTGCTTACGATACGATAAGCCGGAGTGCGAGGGAGGTTATCGCAAAACCGGAAGACATCGACAGCAAACTTTCTCGTTCGAAACTGAAGATCCTGCATGGGTCCCATGTGCTATTGGATGGATGTCTTTTATGTAAAAGACACAGGGGAGACCGGGGCTCTAACGTTTTGAGATCCTAATAACTGATCTTGTCCTGAAGGACTTCGCAGTTCACCTTTAGCCTTTCGAATTCTAATTTCCTCTTTTCCACCTAACCGACTGAATCATTCCACATGGACATTAGCTATCGCTGGTTGGAACGGTACGTGCACCTGGAGGAGTCGCCGGAGGCGCTCGCGGAGCAGCTGACCATGGCGGGCCTGGAGGTGGACGACGTGTCGCCGATCGGGTCGGACCTGGAGGGGGTTGTCGTGGGAGAGGTTATGGACGTGCGGGACCATCCGAACGCCGACCGGCTGGTGCTGTGCGATGTCGACATTGGAAAAGACAAGCCCTCGCAGATCGCATGTGGCGCGCCGAACGTCGCCGCCGGACAGAAGGTGCCTGTGGCCACGGTCGGGACGACGCTCTACCTGCCGGATCGGGAGAACCCGGAGGAGCGACAGGCGATCACGATCGAGAAGCGCAGCATTCGCGGGGAGTCGTCGCGAGGCATGATCTGCGCGGAGGATGAGCTGGGGCTCTCCGAGGACCACGGCGGCATCATGGTGTTGGATCCGGATGCTGAAATCGGTCGTCCGTTCGCGGAGTACCTGGCGGACCTTGACGTGCAGCCAGAAGATGCTGTCATCGACATCGACCTGACGCCGAACCGCCCGGACGCGGCGAGCCACATCGGTGTGGCGCGCGACGTGGCCGCAATCAACGGACGTCAGCTCTGCCGCCCGGAGGTCAACATCCCGACCGCTGGCGGCGACGCCGCCGATCAGGTGAGCGTCGACATTCAGGATCCGGCAGGATGCGAGCGGTACGTGGCCATGGTCGTGCGCGATGTGGAGGTGAAAGAGTCGCCTCTGTGGCTGAAGCGTCGGCTTTCCGCGATTGGTTTGCGTCCGCGCAACAACGTGGTCGACATCACCAACTTCGTCCTGCACGAGGTTGGCCAGCCGCTGCATGCGTTCGACCTGAACACGATCGCGGACAACCGGATCGTGGTACGTTCATCGGAGGGCGAGGAGACGTTTACCACGCTCGACGATAAGGAGCGCACGCTACCAGACGGCACGCTGCTGATCTGCGATGCGGAGGAGCCGGTCGCCGTCGCGGGCGTCATGGGCGGAGCAGAGAGCGAGGTGTCCGACGAAACAACCGACGTTCTGATCGAGAGCGCGTACTTTGACCCGTCGACGATTCGGAAGACGGCGAAGGCGCTGTCGCTACAGACCGACTCGTCCTATCGCTTCGAACGCGGTGTGGATCGCGACGGACAGCTCTGGGCGGCGGCCCGGGCTGCAGAGCTCATTGCCGAGCTCGCCGGGGGAACGATCGTGCCGGGCTGCGTGGATGCCCATCCGACGCCTTCCGAGACGCGAACGGCGACGCTTCGACTGGATCGCCTGACGAGCGTCCTGGGTGTCAACATTTCCCGGGAGGACGCCATTAACCATCTCGAATCCGTCGGCTTCGTGGTCTCAGACGATGGCGGCACGCTGAATTGCGAGATTCCGACGTGGCGCCCCGACGTGTCGATCGAGGAAGATTTGATCGAAGAGGTGGCTCGCCTGTACGGTTACAACGCCATCCCGGAGCCAGCACGCGTTCCGATTCCCAACGTGACGCCGGGACAGCGACCGGTGGAGACGCTCCGCCGTCAGGTGCGCACCCTGCTGAAGGGCCGTGGCTTCCGCGAGATCTACACGAACAGCATGCTGCGGACGGAGCGCGCCGAGCAGTTTGCCATCACGCCGGGACGCGATGCCCCAGTGTCCGTCGTGGAAACGCAGAATCCCATCTCGCAGGAAATGGCGGCGCTGCGTCCGCGCCTTCTCCCCGGTGCGCTCCAGGTCATGCAGTACAACCGAAACCATGGACAAAAGGCGCTCCGTCTGTTCGAGACCGGCCACGTCTTTCGCCGGGCGGAAGGGGATGAAGAACCTATCGTGGAGGGCTTCAGCGAGCACGAGGCGCTGCTTCTGGCCATGACGGGGCCGCACTCGCCGGGCGGCTGGGACACGGATGTTCGCCCGTCCGACTACTTCGACCTGAAGGGGATCGTCGAAATGCTGCTCGACGATCTGCATCTGAACGACGTATCGATGACGCCCCACGACGGAGAGGCAAGCAACAATCACGTCGAACCGACCATTCATCGCCTCGACGTGCATGCGGGAGATCGTTTCCTCGGCACGCTATCCCAGGTGAACCCGTCAGTGACGGAAGATGTAGACCTGGAAGATGCGGTGTTCGTCGCCGAGCTGAACCTGGAGGCGCTGGTCGACGCAGCTGCACCCAATGCCCGTACCGATTACGAACCAGTCAGTCGGTTCCCGGTCGTGGAGCGCGACCTGGCCGTCCTCGTGGCGGATGCGCAGTCCGTCGGGCCGATGCTCGACACGATTCGCACCGCCGGACAACCGCTTCTCAAGGATATCGACGTTTTCGACGTGTATCGTGGTGAAGGCGTCGGCCGAGATGAGAAAAGTGTGGCCTTCACGCTCCGTTTCGGTGCCGACCGCACCCTGACCGATGCCGAGGTCGATACGAAGATCGATGCGGCCGTGAAAGAACTCGCCCGCTCCTTCGGAGCAGAACTACGCGAGTAACCCGACATACGGCGCTCATTTGCGGGGTCATCTCGCAACGTATACGCCTTCAGACGAATAGAAAGACGGGCGTCGACTTGAGTTGTCGTTGCGTAAGCCCTATTGTAAAGAAACGTTAGAGGTGAATTGTCCGTCTGATGCGTGCCACAAACCTCTATTCGATGCCGATTGATTGACCCTTTTGTTGACTAGATTGGCCGGCATCCAACCCATAAAAATTACCGTCAGGTCGACGTTGTCAACTGCGACCGCATGCGGCATTGGTACTCGTTCAGGTGCCGGTTTGGCCTGCTGTGATTCATCGATTCGGCGCCTCGTTGCGTCGTAGCGATCATGAGCGATCCCCAGCGAACCTCTTTGCCCCCTTCCTCCGCGTCGAATGGTTCCGTGCCAGACGACGAAACGGCTCCTCCATTCGAGGAGGCGGAAGATCCGAATGTCCCCGAGCCGTTCCGCGAGGCCGTGGCTGCACTGCACGAGCAGGTGCAAACAGCTGCGGATGCGATCCGAGAACTGCGCGCCGAGAACGAGCGCTTGCGGCAAAAAGTTGAGGATCTGTCGGAGCGACCGGACGTGTCCGACGACGACGCGTTCATTCTTCTCGACGACGACCGTGCCGATCTTCGCGAGCGCATTCAGAGTTTTATCGACGCGATCGACGAGCATCTCGAGACGTCTCCAGCGTCAGGAATCGACCCGGAGTGGCCCGATGAGCCGCCGGCGGAGCCTGAACCATCGGATTCCGAACCACCGGATTCCGAGTTGTCGGATGAGATGGACGAGACGCTTGATGAGCCGCCTGAAAATGAGTCGGGCGAGACGTCCGATCCTGCCGCATCGACGTTACAGGATGGCCTTCCGGATGACGGCGAGTTTGAGGTTGAAGTACCGGACCCGTCTGATGAAGGCGAAGACCGTCCGACGTCGAAGCGAAGCCCTTGCAGGGACGAGTACACGTCTGAGCCTCGGACCATTGGGCCAGGATTGCAGCCCCGCCGCTCCGCCCGTCGCCGTCGCTGACGGTGTCCGTTCCGCATCACGTATCCGGTGAATCTCGCCTTTCTCTCCGCCCCTCGTCTGTCTCACACGTCTTGCCTCCCATGGCGGAATCGAGTACGAAGTCCATCCGCGTTCATATTCTCGGTCGTGAATACGCACTTCGCGTCGAGGAAGAGGACGAAGAGCATACGCGGACGATGGCTGCGTTCGTGAACCGCCGGATGGAAGCTTTCAAGGATGCACATCCGGAGCAGGCAGAGCTTACAACGGCTGTGATTACGGCCCTTGCGCTTGCTGATGAGCTCCACCAGATGCGCGACTCAGCTACGGCGGATACGGAGCATGTCACAAGTGAGCTTCGTCGTCTGGCGGAGACGCTGTCCGATGTGATTGAGGAAAAAGCCTCACCACCTGAACGGAGCGAGGAATCGGTCGATACGCCTGCCCTCGCGATGGGCGCCGCGCAGGGGACGCCCGTGGATGAGGAGCAATCAGAGACGCCGCCGTCGGAGCAAGGCGAGTAGTGGTGTGCCGGGCGCGAGCCGACGGTACATACATCTCGCCCCTCGCCCCTCACACCTCACATCTCCTTCACCTAATTTCCAGATAGGGTAGCGGGTTGCGGGAAACGTGTATCCAGCAATTCGGTACGTGAGAATCCAGCAAGCCGACGCCCGGCTCTGCAGCGTTTTAGGTAAAGAAGAATCTGCAACCTATCAAAAGGGAGCTTACCTCCGATACCGGACGGCAGGCCTCACCTCTGCGCCGACATGGAGCATCCTTGCGATGCTGCTAGCGCGAGGCTTTCCGCCCCGCGGAAAGATAACAGTGGACGTCGAAAGGCTTCGGGCGGCTACCCACATTGTCAAAGAAGAGGTTCTTCTTCCCTGGCGCTGCATCTGGCGACGCTTGCTGCTCATGCCGACGCCCCGGCCCGGACCGAGCCCGCTGCTCGTGTTCGACCGGGGCGTTCTTTTCGTATCGTCCTTCGTTCTCTGGTCCCGACCGGGGCCTCGCTCTGGTTCTTTCTCCAATGATTCAGCTCACTGACGTATCCCTTTCGTTCGGCGGAACGCCCATCTTCCGCGACCTCTCCTGGACCATCACCCCAGACGGCCACCGAATCGGCCTTATCGGTCCCAATGGAGCGGGCAAGACGACGCTTCTGAAGGTGATCTCCGGCGACCTTCTCCCGAATGAGGGGCGCGTGGAAACGGGCAAGACGTCCGTTGGCTACCTGGAGCAGGACATTCAGGAGCTTCCGCCGGAACGGTCGGTGCGCGAAGAGGCGGTCCGTGCGTTTGACGACGTGCTCGAGCTCGAACGGAAGGAAGAGCAGATCACCGCGGAGCTTGCCGAGACGACGGACTACGAGAGCGAGGAGTATGAAAAACTTCTCGATCGGCTGCAGCGCGTTCAAGAGGCGCTCAATGCCCGAGAAGCGCATCGTATTCGGTCGCAGACCGACGCCACGCTCACGGGGCTGGGCTTCGATCCCGACGATCTAGATCGGCCGATACGGACTTTCTCCGGCGGCTGGCGTATGCGGGTTGCCCTCGCCAAGCTCCTGCTGCAGCGACCGGACATTCTCCTTTTGGATGAGCCGACCAACCACCTCGACATCGACAGCATTGACTGGCTGGAAGGGTATCTGAAAAACTACCCCGGGAGTGTCATTATCGTCAGTCACGATCGGTACTTCCTCGACCGGATGGTGAATCAAACGGCGGAGCTAACCCGCGGTCAGATTGACCTGTACGATGGAAATTATTCGTACTACCTGGAGGCGAGGGAGGAGCGGCGCGAGCAATGGCGCAACGCGTATGAAAATCAGCAGCGCCGGATCAAGGAGATTGAGGACTTCATCGCGAAGTTCCGGTACAATGCCTCCAAAGCCAGCCAGGTGCAGAGCCGCGTCAAGAAGCTGGAGAAGATGGATCGCATTCCGGAGCCTCCGAGCGAGGAAACCACGATCTCGTTTCGCTTCCCGGAGCCTCGACGTTCGGGGGCGATCGTGCTCGACGTAACGTCGTTTTCGAAAACGTACGAGTCCGAGGAGGGACCGGTGGACGTGTTCGACGACGCCGGACCGCTGTCCATCGAGCGTGGCGACAAGATCGCGCTCGTCGGGCCGAACGGGGCGGGTAAATCTACGCTCGCCCGGATTCTCGATGGAAGTGAGATCTTTGAGGGCGAACGGAGCCTCGGGCACAACGTCGACATGTCGTTTTTCGCCCAGCATCAGGCCGACGAGCTGGAGTCGGGGCAGACGGTGCTTGACGCCGTGCGCTCGGTGTCGCCAGGGACGCCGGAAACGGAGCTACGCACCCTGCTCGGCACCTTCCTCTTCCGTGGCGACGATGTGTTCAAGGATGTAAGCGTGCTTTCGGGTGGGGAGCGGAGCCGGGTCGCGCTGGCGCGGACGCTGCTTTCCCCGGCGAACTTTCTCATCCTGGACGAGCCGACCAACCACCTCGACATCCAGTCCAAGCAGGTCCTGATCGAGGCATTGCAGCAGTACGGCGGCACCTTCGTGATCGTGAGCCACGACCGCCATTTTCTTGATGAGGTTGTCGAAAAGGTCTGGCGCGTCGGGAACGGCGATGTCCGCGAGTTCCTCGGCAACTACTCCGATTACCGCTGGCAGGTGGAAGAAGGATCGGCAGCTCAGTTGGCTGATGCGCAATCATCCGGCTCGTCGGCCGAAGCAAAATCATCGTCCTCCAGTCGATCGAACGGCCGGCGCACGAACGGCAAAAACGAGTCGTCGAAGACGGCGTCGGATGATCCTCTGTCCGGCCTGAACTCGTACCAGATCAAAAAGAAACTGGAGGAGACGGAGGCAGAGATTTTGGAAAAGGAGGAGAAGCAAGAGGAGATCGAGGATAAGATGGCCGATCCGGCGGCTTACGATGAGAATGGACAGGCTCGAGAGTTATCCCGCGCCTACAACGCGCTAAAACAGGACCTTGCTACGTTGTACGATCAGTGGGAGGCGCTCACCGATCGTGTCATGGCGATGGATGAGTAGCCGGCCTACGCCCATCTGTGACGCCGGTTGGCCACAGTGCGGCTGGTACTATGCCCGGTCTTTCTGATTAACGTCCGTTGCCAATGTCTCGTCCCATTCGTTCCCATCCTGCGATCCGCTGGGCGACTGCTGTGGTCCTGGCGATCACGCTACTGGGAGGACTCTCCGCGCCAACGGTGGCGCAAATTTTCGAGCTGCCACGTCCCGACACCTCCGATACACGATCATTCGGCGTGGCAGTGGCAATCTCCGGCGATGTCGCTATCGTCGGGGCGAGTGGAGAAAACGAGTGTGGCACCAACTCGGGTGCGGCCTACGTCTACGAACGTGATACAACGAGCGGTGCATGGAACCGGACGGTCCGGCTGACACCAAGCGAGTGCCGTGAAGGATCGTTTTTCGGAGAGACGGTCGATGCTGATGGCGATCGGGTCATCGTGAGCGCGTCGAGCGAGTTCTTCGCAGCCCCAAAGTCCAACGCCGCGTACATCTATGAGCGCCAACCCGACGGGGCGTGGCGACAAACCGCGCGCCTCACCGGAGCTGTTGGACGGGACGAGGGCGCCTTCGCGGCCGATGTGGCGATCCGGGGAGATCGTGCGGTGATTACGACATCGGGAGACGTGGACGGGAAGTTCGGGGGGAGCGTCTACGTTTTCGACTATGATGCCGGGCGCGACTCTTGGCGCCGCACGACTCGGTTGCGTGCAAGCCAGGGTGTGAAGCACGGCGTCTTAGGAGGTTCGCTGGCGATGGACGGATCGCGCATCGCGGTCGCAGCATCCACGTACTTCGACCGAAAGCCGGGATCGGTCTACATTTTCGAACAGGACGATGCCGGCGCGTGGACCGAATCGGAGATCCTGACCGGTATCGATGATTTCTTTATTTCTCTTGCGCTCCATGAGAACCGGCTGATCGTCGGCCAATCACGGGCCGGCAACAAAGGGTCCGGCATCGCAACCGTGTACCAGGATCTGGGCGCCACGTGGACAAAGGTTGTCACGCTTCGCCCGTCGACGCCGTATGAGTCTGGCGCGTTCGGGTCGACCGTGTCCATCGATGGCGAGTGGGCCCTCGTGACGGGTTATGATGAACAGCTCGGCCAGGACTTCAACATCGATCGGGTGGTCTACGCCTTCCGCCGACAACAGGACGATGGATCGTGGCCCCAGCGTCGCATCATCGATATCGGCCGTGTGGCATTTGGTGCAGCTATCGACCAGGACGGCTCCGCGGCGATCATCAGCTCCGTTCCAGAAACAGAGGCCGGGTCGGCCTACATCGTCCAACTACGGTAGAAAAGAAGCAGCGACATCGGAGGCATGATGTGCTGATTGATGCGATGTATTTTGCTCGATCGATCTGCGGGGCAGGGTGTAGGCACCGCCGTAGCGCAAAACCTTCTCAATCGAATGCGATCTGGCAGGATGGAAACCGTCGATGTTGCTGCTTTCGAGACGCTGGGCGAAGCTGAACTCGCCCGGCTGCGACTTGAGTCGGCCGGAATCCGATGCGTTCTCGCCGGTGCGGGACAGACTGGGTTGCCAGCAGCGATGTTTTCTCGTACGGCGACGAAGGTACGCGTCCAGGTGGCGAGCGACGACGCTGAGGCCGCACGGGCAGTGCTTGGAGAGGATCAGAACTGATCTGCGACATCACGAAACTATCACGAACCTTCGTGGGTGGAAACCGAGACAGGAATTGCCTCTTACATATCGTGAAAGATCGCGGCTTCGGCATATCTCTCTCTTCTTTGTGCCGATGCCGGGAGCCTATTCGCATGATTGGGTGTCGGCTGGCGTGACGGGCCGGCTCGCCTGATCCCCCTCTCGATTTCGCCCCTCCCAGACGCTCCGGAGCACATGGACCGGAAGGCCACCTTTCTTTTTATATGTATCGCGGTCGGGCTGCTGCTGGCGGGCTGCTCTGGGTCGTCGAAGACAAAGACTCCGGACACGGATTCGTCGCCTGTCACGCCTCCGCCAACGGTGTCGGATAACGGTCCGTCCTCGCCCGAAGCTCCATCCGAGCCGCCGCCGGATGCGGTGACACAGCTGATTCAGGATGCTCTCCGATCCGACGGGAGTGTCTCATATCGAGAGCTTATCGATCGCCTCGGCACGCCGAGAAATGTTAATACGGAGCCAGTGGCGAATACCTACGACCCGAAAGTGGTCGATACACTGCGGACGATGGCATGGTCGGGCATTGAGGCGCTCGTGTACGATGTTGCGAACGAGCCGCGCTCCTTTCTCATCCGGTTCTCCGTGATGAGCGCGCAGTACGAAACCCCGGAAGGCCTCCGGGTGGGAGACTCGACGTCGCGCATTCTGGACCTCATCGGAAAGCCGACGGAGCAGGATGAAGTGAATGGCGAATGGGTGTATCAGGAAAGCGATGCCACGCCGACCGCGATGATTCTCTTCATGAAGCGAGGTACCATCCAGCGAATCGACTGGGAGTTTTACTTCAGCTGATCCCATCTCTGCCGTTACCTTTCTCGCCCTTGGAGCGGCTTCCCATTTCCAAACGTCGAAACGATATTCCGACCGGGTTACGAGAATCCACGTCGGTTTCGAAACCCGCGGGAGATACCAGGATTGGAAGCGACGAATCTGGACCTACGACGCCGGATCCATTCTTGCATGGCATGTCCGTGTCTTGCTTTCGACGTTTTGTCCAGGTACTTGGATGATTTCAGCACAGCCAGACTGTGTCTCGGGTGTACGCTAGGTGTATGTATAGCGCAACCCGCCCCACGATTCGCTCCCTCGATTCGCTCAACTCAACTCCATGGCAGATTCCTCCACGCTTACACGCTCTGAATTACAGGGTGGGGTCCGCATGGTTGATGTTTCCAACCAAACAGATTCTGTCCGAACAGCCGTGGCCGCCGGTCGCGTCGTTCTCGGCCCGGAAGCCTACACGGCGATCCGAGAAAAGAACGTCCGCAAAGGGGACGTACTTACGACGGCCCAAATTGCCGGTATCCAGGGGGCAAAGCAGACCAGCCATCTCATCCCGCTGTGTCACGATGTCCAGATCGATGGCGTCGAGATTGAGTTTACCTTCGACGAAGAGGCACACGCGGTCGATATCCGTGCGTTCACGAAGTCGATCGGACTCACAGGCGTAGAGATGGAGGCGCTGACTGCGGTGTCGATCGCCGCGCTCACCATCTACGATATGTGCAAGTCAATCGCACGTGACATCTACGTTGAAGAGGTCCGCCTCCTTGCGAAAACGGGCGGACAGAGCGGGAACTGGAAAAGCGAACGCCCGGAGCCTAGGCAGGAATCTAAATCAACTCCGGAACCGCCCACCGAGGCCAGCACCCCGTCAGTGAACTAGCCCAGGAGGATAGGTCAGTGAACGAGTTCCGCGAACGTTGGCAGTGAACGAGCCAACAGACCGGCTCGTCTTGCTGTCACTCATACCCTGTTTGGCAGGATGGATCCCGAAAACGTAAGCGGCAACCCTTCACATAGGCCTGACGGTGATCCTTTCGCAATGACGAAGTAGACCTGGTTTGGAAGATCAGCCAGGCATCGTGTTGCGAGCACCGCGAGGCCCGACCGTTGGATGGCCGAAGGTTATCCGGGAAACAGGGTCTCAACGGTGTGTGTGTCGTTCGCCCGGGATTCGCTTGTCGATGTCTCTCGGTGACTGTATCCTTATCGCCGTGTCCAACCCTTCTCTTGCTCATGACGTCCGTTTCCGACTCACCCGTGGCTGATATCTCTCCTGATCGTATCGCGACCTTTTCTGCTTTCGCCTCCCTGGGGTCGCTAAGCATCACGCAGGACCTGACGCATGCGGTGCTCCGCAGCATCGGGGACATGGAGGGAACCGAGCCGGAGCTGGTCGCCGAGGAGACGCTGTGCCTGGTCGCGACGGCAACGGCGCGTGCTGCTGAAGTCGGGCTCCAGGACGAGCCGGCTCACGCGAACGCGATCAGTCAGACGCTACTGAATCTGCCGTTCACGTACAGGGACTACCTGATTGGCCACGCCATGGTCGCAGAGGATGATCCAGAACTTTCTGGCATCGCAGAAGAAGTGCGATCACGGTTGTCGCGGAAGCAAGACTTTTATACGACTCACCTGCCGGAAGGCCAATTTCCCGGTCCGCACGCGTTGAAGGACAAGATGGAGCTGTGGATGGGACGTGTGAGTCCGCCGAAGCTTCCGGAGTCTCCGCAGGAACGTCTGGAGTCACTCGGGCTCGTCGACCAGCTCCTTGCCCACGTGAAGCTGGTTCTCGCGTACGGTCGCCGGGGAGAGATTCCTCAAGGGTGAAACAGAAAGGGGCGCCGGCTTACGGGCCAGCGTCCCTTGTTTAACACATCTATGTCGTCCCGGGCCGTGTCGCGTTACTCCTTCACGCGGGACGCAGAGGTCGATCCAGACTGCTTTTCTTGCTCGGACGTCGACGGCATGTCTTCCATCGACTCCAGCACATCGTCGTTCATGTCCGTTCCGCCGAGTTCCTTCTCGAAGTCGTAGTCGTCGAGCAGGTCAGAGGCGGAGGAGGAGAACACGTCCTCGATCTGCCGGACGGAGGACTGGGTTTCTTCCACTTCCTCCATCAGGGTATCAAGCTGAAAGCTGATCTCCTCCGGATTCTGCATCGTCCAGGACTCCTCGTGGATGTATTTGACCACATCCTCGATTGTACCTAGCTGGGCTCCCAGCACTTCCAGGTTTTCGTGACCTTTCTTGAACCGGGCAAGGCGCTGCTTCAGCACCTTCATGCGTCGCTGCTTTACGCGGCGGACGCGCTCGGAGTCATCGGCCATGTCGTCTTTCAGGTCGCGAATTTGTTGTAGCACCTGTCCTTCCGAGGCGCCGTTCATCTGGCCAAGGTAGCGTTCACGTTGGTGGAGCATCTGAAGATACGACTCGATCAGCCCATCGATCTTCTTCAGATGGCTGTCCAGAAGTCCCTGTGATGCGTAGCTCAGGCCACGATAGTTCGTGCGAATCTCGTCCCGAAGGTCACGGAGACGCTTGACGCGGCGCTGATCCTCTCGATTCAGGCTACGAAAGATCTCATTCTTGGACGGCGCCTGGTTTTTCTCCGCAATCTTCTGCGAACGAACGTGTCGGCGATACCGCTCGTTGCGCGGCATAATGCCCATGTAGAGAAGCTCGCCGGCCATGACGAAAATAAGCGGCAGCCAGGCAGGCATCGCTGTGACACTTGCGATGCCGAGGGAGATGGCGACACCGGCAACCAGGAAAAGCAGGTTGCCGCGGTGCAGAAATGCTTCCCGCGTGTAGTTTATCGGTTCTCGGCTCATACCGGACGGCAGGGGTCGATCAAAAAGCTCCCGGATCACGAGGCCGGGTGGGAGGAAGTCGAATGCGCCTCGTTGCGTTCGTAGTACGCGTCAGGAGGTCACGATGTTACCACGCTTGCGGCTGCCACGAACAATCAGGTATCGCGCATGCGACCGATCGTTTTGTCGGGCAGGTCGTCCTCGCTGTCATTCTCTTCGGGCGACGGGGCGGGTGTGTCGTCAGCTTCCTGCTTCGTGTTTTCGGATGCCTGGGACGGCTGAACCGACTCCTTGAACTGGCGCACGAGGTCACGTGCTCGCGCCTCGCGATCAGCAGCTGACTGTTCGCGCTCGAACGCCGCGACATCTTCCTCTGAGGCCGTCGTCGACGGAGCATTCGCTTCGTCGTCCATCGCAACTTCGAGACGGGCCTGCGACCTGGCGACCTCGGCCGACAGCGAGTCGAGCAGCGACTGGGTGTCGCGGAGCAGCGAAGCGCTTGCGCTCTGCATCTTGCGAACGAGGGAGGCCGACTCTTGCTGTCGCTCCGACGTACGCTTGATCTCACGCAGACGCTTTTGCAGCCGGAGGCGCTTCTTTTCCGCCTCTTTGATCCGTTCGAATTCCTCCTTCTTCATCGCCGATACCCGGGTTTGATTCGACCGCCGACGTGCATGCACGGACGCGTGCCGCCTATTCCGACTGTGTGCGTTGGCGCCCGATGGTCTTGGACGGCTCCTCCCGTTCCTCTTCGGACGGCAGGTCGATCGTCTCCTCCTCGGAAGCGGGTGCGGACTCTTTCTGGTCCGTCATACCCATCTCCATCTTGAACTGGTTGACGATCTCGGCGGCGCGCAGCTCTTCCGCGTCTTCTTCGATCTGCATCGCCTCCGTATCGACGGAGTCGAGGGCCAGCTCCATGCGGGCCTCGTTCTTGGCCGTCTGCTCGTTGAGGCGGTTCAGCATCTCGTCGTGCGTCTGGTCGAGGCCGGAGACCTCAAACTGCTCCAGCGTATCCGCAATTTCCGCCTGCCACTGCGCCTGCTCGTGCTGACGGAGCGCGTCTTTGGCTTCCTGAATCTTCTTCTCCTTCTCCCGCATGAACGCCTTCTTGACCTTCAGCGCCTTCTCGTAGGCGCGCTCGGCGTTCGTGAGCTGGTTCTCTGTGCGCTCCAGCTCCGCTTTCTTCGACTCGAGGCGCATCGCGTACTTGCGGGCGATGTCCTCCCGGTCGGACTGAATGGCGGTGCGAATCTTGGCCGTCAGGTCTTTGACCTGTTTTTCCGTCTTATTAGACTCCTTCTGGAGCATGATCATATTCGCCTTGACCGTGGCGATATTCTCATTCATCTCCGGGACCTGGTCGTTCAGTTCCCGGATGTTTTGTTCGAGAATGAGGCGCGGGTTCTCCATTGCGGAGACCGCTCCTCCAAAGATGGACTTGATAAACCGCGTAAACCGGGACCAGACAGACATGACGGCGGGTGAGTTCGATCAGCAGGTAAAAGCGTGGGTGGTGAATGCCATTCAGTATACTTCTCTTTAACGAGAAATGTTACACAGACACTCAAGCGTTGGTACCGTGAAGCCAACCATTACGGGTGTAGCGGTCCAGAATAGCCGAGGTTGACTCCGGAGCTTCGTCGCCTGCCGTGAACGCGTCGGCTATCGCCTCCTGTGCCGCCGGGACGCGTGATTCATCCTTTGCATACAGGCGCGCCAGCACGTCTCCTGGCTTTACCTGGTCACCGACTCTTCGTTCGAACACGAGGCCAGCCGTCGGGTCAACAGTGTCTTCCTTCGTACGGCGTCCTGCGCCAAGGTCGACGGCTGCAAAGCCAATTGCGAGTGCGTCGATGTCCGTGATCGTGCCGTGCAGGGAGTCCGGGGCGACGACCTCTGCGACGGGCTCGGAGCCAGGGCGGGAGGACGGATCGTCGATGACCGTCGGATCGCCGTCCTGGGTCTCCACCAGCGTCCGAAACGTGTCCAGAGCCGAGCCATCCGCGACTGAGGCCCGGGCCTGCTCGCGCCCCTCTTCCGGCGAATCCGCGACGCCGCCGAGAGCGAGCATCTCGCCGGCTAGGCCGATGGTGACTTCCATCAGTTCGGAGTCGTCATGCTCTCCGCGAAGGCATTCGATGCTTTCGGCGACCTCGGGCCAGTTGCCGACGGCGCGACCCAGCGGCACGTCCATGCGGGTCATGAGCGCCGTGGTCGGCGTGCCGTTCTTCTCGCCGATGGCCGTCAGCGTTTCAGCCAGTTTGCGGGCGTCCTTCTCCGTTTTCATGAAGGCGCCGCGGCCGCATTTGACGTCAAGCACCAGTGCGTCGATGCCCTCCGCCAGCTTCTTGCTCATGATCGAGGCGGCGATCAGCGGGATGGACTCGACGGTGGCCGTGACGTCGCGTAGGGCGTAGAGCTTGCGATCGGCCGGAGCCATCTCGGCGGTCTGCCCGATGAGGACGAGTCCAATGTCCTCGAGCTGCTGACGGTAGGTCTCGATCGACAGGTCGGTACGGAAGCCCGGAATGGACTCCAGCTTGTCGAGGGTACCGCCGGTGTGGCCAAGGCCGCGACCGGAGATCATCGGCACCGGGACGCCACACGCCGCCACGACGGGGGCGAGGATGAGCGAGACTTTGTCGCCAACACCGCCGGTGGAGTGCTTGTCGACCTTTGTGCCCGAGAGGTCGGAAAGATCCAGCACGCGCCCGCTATGGAGCATGGCGTCCGTGAGAGCGGCGGCCTCCGCGTCATCCAGGCCGTTGAGATACGTGGCCATCAGGAACGCGCTCATCTGATAGTCCGGGACGTCGCCAGCCGTGTAGGCATTGATGAACGCGCGGATATCATCGGGATCCAGGGATTGGCCGTCGCGCTTGTGGGCGATGAGGTGGACCGGATTGACGTCAGGCATGCAAACTGCAGGTTTAGGGAACGGAGATCAGATCGAAAGAAGCGCCAGCGACCGGAACGCAACGAGGACCATCCGCTGTGCGAATGGCCCTCGGAGGTCGATGCTGGCGCCGGACGGCGAGATGCCGGAGGCGGTGCGCGCGTGGCACCCTAGGTCCGGTCAGCCGACGAAATGCAGCGGCGAGACGCTTACTCGTCGTCTTCTTCGCCTTCGTCGCCTTCTTCGTCGTCCTGGTTGAGGCCGTAGCGACGATTGAACTTCTCCACACGACCAGCGGTGTCGACGAACTGGCGGCGGCCCGTGTAGAACGGGTGGTTCGTCGAGTCGACTTCGGACTCGTAGTTGTCGCGATCCATCGTGGAGCGGGTGACGAACTCAGAGCCGTCGGCCAGCTTGATGGTGATTTCGTTGTACTCGGGGTGGATGTCCTTCTTCATGACTCGGAAATGCAGATTGGAGGGTGCGCGCAGATGGCTTGGCTCGTAGCCATTTCATCACGGCTACTCGTCCTGAAAGTTTCCCCTTCTACCCGCCCTTCCATTCGAATTAGCCGCGAAAGGGAGCGCGAAGACCGGGATGTGTACATCGGCATGATGTGACGGTCTGCTATGTGGAGCACAGGACCCGGTTCCAGTGTGATTCTGATAGCGAAGTGAATGTTGCCATGAGATAGGCGCCGGTTCGATAGCTTCAAGCGAGGTCACGTTGGCTTTCGGACGCCTGATTTTACAGTCGTGCAAACAGGTGGAGAATGCGGGCTCGGTGTCTTACCATTCGGGTGGAGGTTGACTCTGTTCGCTGTGCCCGCTCTTCTCTTCCTCATTTATCGTTCCGACTATGTCTGTACACGAACTTGCCGGCCAGCCTGCGCCGGAGTCCGCCCTCGCCGACATTCCCGACCTCGTGCGGGCGTATCAGACCGAACATCCGGACCCGTCCGTCGACGCGCAGCGCGTGTCGTTTGGTACGTCGGGACACCGTGGGACATCGTTGAATCGAACCTTTAACGAGGATCATATCCTTGCGACGACGCAGGCGATCTGTGAGTACCGTGCGCAGGTGGGGACGGACGGGCCGCTCTTTCTCGGCATGGACACGCACGCGCTTTCTCTGCCCGCTCATGCCACGGCGCTGGAGGTGCTCGCGGCGCACGAGGTGACCGTTATGGTCGCGGCGGATGACGGCGTCACGCCGACGCCGGCGGTCTCACACGCGATTCTCACGTACAACGATGGGCGCACGGAGGGGCTCGCCGACGGTATCGTCATTACGCCGTCGCATAACCCGCCCACGGATGGCGGTTTCAAGTACAACCCGACGACAGGCGGTCCCGCCGGGACGGAAGCGACATCGTGGATTCAGCAGCGGGCGAACGAGATTCTCGAGAACGACCTCTCCGATGTGAAGCGGGTCGGCCAGGATGAGGCACGTCGGGCGGATACGACGCAGGAGTACGACTTCCTCGGCAACTACGTCCGCGACCTTGACTCGGTCATTGACATGGAGGCGATTCGCACATCCGGGTTAAAGCTGGCAGTCGACCCGCTCGGCGGTGCCGGTGTGCATTACTGGATGGCGATTGCGGAGCACTACGATCTCCCGCTGGATGTGCTACGGACGAGTATCGACCCGACATTCTCTTTCATGACGCTCGACTGGGACGGTGCCATCCGCATGGATCCGTCGTCACCGTACGCCATGCAATCGCTCATCGATCTGAAGGACGAGTACGATGTGGCGTTCGCGTGCGACACCGACCACGATCGCCACGGTATCGTCACGGCCGGTGGTGGGCTGATGCAGCCGAATCACTATCTCTGCGTCATGCTCGATCACCTGCTGACGCACCGTCCGGACTGGCCCTCAGATGCCGGACTCGGGAAGACGGTCGTGAGCTCCGGGCTCCTCACGCGAATCGCCAAACACCACGACCGGAAGGTGCACGAGGTGCCGGTGGGCTTCAAATGGTTTGTCGACGTGCTGCTCGACGGTCGCTGCGGATTCGTCGGGGAAGAGAGCGCAGGCGCGTCATTCCTGCGCAAAGACGGGACGACGTGGACGACCGACAAGGACGGCATCATCGCAGGTCTCCTCGCGGCGGAGATTACGGCGAAGCGCGGCAAGGATCCGAGCGAGATCTACGAGGAGCTGACGGAAAAATTCGGCAGTCCGGTGTTCAAGCGCGTGGATGCTCCCGCGACGCCCGCCCAGAAGAAGGTGCTAAAAAACCTTACGCCCGACCAGGTGGACTCCGACCGGCTGGCGGGTGAGGAGATCACGGCCATCCTGACCAACGCACCGGGCAACGACGCCCCGATCGGGGGGCTGAAGGTGGAAACCGAGAACGGCTGGTTCGTCGCCCGCCCCTCCGGTACCGAAGCGATCTACAAGATCTACGCGGAGAGCTTCAAGGGCGAGAAGCACCTCCAGAGCCTGCTGGACGAGGCGCAACTACTGGTTGGCACCGCCTTCGACCGCGCACCGGCTGTGGGGTAGTTCAGAGTTCAGCGTTCAAGGTTCAGCGTTCAGAGTTCGACGGGCTGTCGAATTACCTGACCGGGAATGACCACCGGAATAATAAACAAGCATCGACGTGAACTGGAAAAGACGGTCAGGATGGTCCTGAGGTGTTACCCATGTTGTCGGGACCATAGGGTTAGAGTTGGGGATAACGCTGAGGCACTTCGAATTATCGCCGTGGCCCGTTACTCGTTTAACCCGACTCTCCCCCTTTCTCCCTCTCGCCCTTTCTCGTCTTTCCCCTCCTCCCTCAAACCCCAAACCTCACAGCTCATTCCCCCGACGCTTTGTTGCTGGCGGCTTGGCCGGAGCCGTCGTCGCTGGCGAGTTGCTCCTCGAGGTCCTCGATGCTGTCGCGGAGTTCGGCAGCGCGCTCGAAGTCGAGGTTTTCCGCCGCTTCCTGCATCTCCTCCTTCATCTGATCGATGAGGTCCTGCTTCTGGTCGTTGTCGAGGTACTTCACGACCGGGTCGGCCACCTTCGACGATAGCTGCTCGGGTCCGCCGTAGTGCTGGCGCTTCTGTCCGGAGTGGTCGTCGCCCTTCTCGTCGGCAATCGCGGTGCCGCGTCGGATCTGGTCGTGCGACTTCTTGATCGGGGCCGGCGTGATGTCGTTCTCCTCGTTGTACTCGAGCTGGATCTCCCGGCGCCGCTCCGTCTCGTCCATCATGCGGCGCATCGAGTCGGTGATCTCGTCGGCGTACAGGATCACCTGCCCGTCGACGTTACGGGCCGCGCGACCAGCGGTTTGGATGAGGGAGCGTTCGGAGCGGAGGAAGCCCTCCTTGTCGGCATCGAGAATCGCGACGAGCGACACTTCCGGCAGGTCGAGGCCCTCACGCAGGAGGTTGACGCCGACCAGCACGTCGTACTCCCCCAGTCGCAGACCGCGGATGATGTCGACCCGCTCGAGGGCGTCGATGTCCGAGTGCATCCAGCGGACGCGCACACCGTAGCTGTCGAGGTAGTCGGCGAGGTCCTCGGTCATTCGCTTCGTGAGCGTTGTGACGAGCACACGTTCGCCCTTCTCCGAGCGCTTGCGGATTTCCTCCATTAGGTCGTCTACCTGATTCCCGGTCGGGCGGATATCGATTTCCGGGTCGGGAATGCCCGTGGGGCGCACCACCTGCTCGACGAAGACGCCTCCGCTCTGCTCCAGTTCATAGTCGGCGGGCGTGGCACTCATGAAGATGGTCTGTGGCGTTTGCTGCTCGAACTCTTCAAACGTGAGCGGCCGGTTGTCGAGCGCTGACGGGAGCCGGAATCCGTGCTCCACCAGCTTCAGCTTCCGGGCGCGGTCGCCGTTGTACATGGCGCGCACCTGGGGAATGGTCACGTGGCTCTCGTCGACGACCAGCAGAAAGTCATCCGGGAAGTAGTCGAGGAGACAGAACGGCCGTTCACCGGGCTGGCGGCCGGTCAGGTGACGCGAGTAGTTCTCGATGCCAGAGCAGTAGCCGACCTCCTGCATCATCTCGATGTCGAATTCCGTGCGCTGCTCCAGCCGCTGGGCCTCCACCAGTTTGCCTTCCTCGCGTAAGACCGCGAGCCGCCATTTGAGCTCCTCCTTGATGTCGTCGATCGCTCGCTGGAGCCGGTCCTGTGGCGTGACGAAGATCTGCGCCGGGTAGATCGTCAGGTGCTGGTCGAGTTCCTCGATCTCCTTGCCGCTCGTCGCGTCGAAAACGCTGATACGGTCGATCTCGTCGCCCCAGAACTCGATGCGGAAGGCACGTTCTTCGAAGTAGGCGGGGAAGAGGTCGACGACATCGCCGCGCACACGGAAGGTGCCCGGCTCGAATTCGATGTCGTTGCGCTGGTAAAACAGGTCGATGAACCGGCGGAGGAGGTCGTCGCGGTCGATCACCATGCCGGGCTCGACCTGGATGATCTCCTTCTTGAACTCCTCCGGCGAACCGAGACCGTAGATGCAAGACACACTCGCCACTACCAGCACGTCGTCGCGGCCGCTGATGAGCTCGGAGGTAGCGCGGAGGCGGAGCCGCTCGATCCGGTCGTTAATGGCGACATCCTTCTCGATGTACGTGTCGCTCGGGACGATGTACGACTCCGGCTGGTAATAGTCGTAGTAGGAGATGAAGTACTCCACGGCGTTATTCGGGAAGAACTGCTTCAGCTCGCCGTAAAGCTGCGCCGCCAACGTCTTGTTGTGGCTCATCACCAGCGTCGGCCGGTTGATCTCCTCAATGACATTAGCAACGGTAAAGGTTTTGCCGGTTCCCGTCGCGCCGAGCAGCGTCTGGTACTCGTCCCCACGATGGAGGCCGTCGACGAGCTCATTGATGGCGTTGGGCTGGTCGCCCATCGGCTCGAACTCGGACTCCAGCTCGAAGGCGGAGTGCGGATCGACGTCGACGGACATGTTGGGGGGCGAAGACGACATACAGAGACGTGCTGTTGAAGCGGGTACTACGGATCACACGTCAAACGTCGGCACGGCGGGCGGGTTGCGCGGCATCTACTGGAAAATGCGACGGGTGCGTAAGGGCGCATTGCGATGAGCCCTTACGTCACGCCGCGGCTTCTACTGCCAGTCGTCCGTGGCATACACAGCCTCCCCGTCGATGTAGGTCGCGACGACGCGGGTGTCGAGGATGCTGTCGTCCGGCACCGCCATGATGTCCTGCGACAATACGACGAAGTCCGCCTTTTTGCCGGCTTCGAGGGAGCCGATCTCCTGCTCCTGGAACGCGGCGTAGGCGGCGCCGAGTGTGAAGGCGTGCAGAGCGGCTTCCCGGGACACGGTTTCTTCCGGCATCCAGCCGCCTTCTGGCATGTCGTCGGCATCCTGTCTGGTCACAGCGGCATGGAAGCCTTCCAGCGGATCGACGTCCTCGACCGGGAAGTCGGAGCCGAACGCGAGGTGCGCGCCGCTCTCCTTGAGGGTTTGCCAGGCGTAGGCTCCTTTCAGGCGCTCGTTGCCGAGTCGGTCGACTGCCCACGGCATGTCGCTCGTCGCGTGCGTCGGCTGCATCGAGGCGATCACGTCCATGTCGGCGAACCGGGGCAGGTCGTCGGGGTGGAGGATCTGCGCGTGCTCCACGCGGTGCCGTCCGATGCCTTCGCCGAGGGAATCGAAGGCGGCTTCGTAGGCGTCGAGCGTGACGCGGTTGCCTCGGTCGCCGATGGCGTGCGTGTTGACCTGAAAGCCGCACCGGATCGCATCGATAACGTCCTTACGCATCTCGTCGGGTTGCGTCATCAGGAGACCTCGGTTGCCGGCGTCGTCGCTGTAATCCTCCAGCAGGGCGGCGCCGCGGCTGCCGAGGGCGCCGTCCATGTACATTTTGACCGATTGCACGCGAAGACGGTCGCCCGACGCGATCGTCCCCTTCCGGCAAAAGTAATCGAATGTGTCGCCCCGTCCGGCGATCATGGCGTACATGCGGACGGGGAAGCGGTCCTCCTCGATGAAGCGCTGGTATCGATCGACATCGGCACGGGTTACGCCCGCGTCGTGAACGCTCGTCAGGCCGTACCGTGTGGTTTGATCGAGGGCGCGCGTGAGGGCTTCGTCGAGGCGGTCCTCGGAGTATTCCGGGATTTCGCTTGTGATAATGCCAGCCGCCGCGTCGATCAGGATGCCGGTCGGTACACCCTCGTCATCGCGCCGAATGCTCCCGCCCTCCGGGTCGTCCATTTGCTCGAGTGCCTCCATGCCGACGGTCTGCTCGATCGCCGCCGTGTTGACCCAGCCCGCGTGCCCGTCGACGCGCTCGAGATAGATCGGGCGGTCGGGGAAAGCAGCATCAAGGTCCTGCCGCGTGGGGAAGCCGGCGGAGGGCCAGTCGTTCTGGTCCCAGCCGCGCCCCTGCAGCCAGGCGCCCTCGGGAAGGTCGCTGGCAAATGCTTTGAGCGTATCGATGATAGCCTGCTTCGACGGCGTGCCGACGAGGTTCGCCTGCAAGAGGCTTCGACCGAGTCCCATCAGGTGCACGTGAGCGTCAATGAGGCCGGGCACGATGGTACGGCCCTCTGCATTCCGCTTTTCTGCGTCCGGATACGAGGCGAGGACATCGTCATTCGAGCCGACCATGACGAGCCGGTCGCCGCGTACGGCAAACGCTTCCGCCTGCGGCTGGTCTGCGTCCACGGTGTAGACATTGGCGTTGTGAACGACGTAATCCGCCGCGGGCTGGGCGTCGGCGGGTGGCGCCAGCACAAGCGTAGCGGCCAGGAGCAGGAGGGAGGCGACGAGACGCATAGTGTGAGGTGTGAGGATTGGGATATGGGAGATGAAAGGCGAAAGCGAAAGGGAGAAAGGGGGAGAAGGAGAAGGGGATGGAGATCGCGTGGAATTAGAGGCGCGATCATATCTCCGAAATCCCTGATTCTCAATACTCAATCCGCATTTAGAATTTCGACTTCGAATCATTTTTCGATCCAGAGGGTGACGGGGCCGTCGTTCGTAAGATGGACATCCATCATGGCTCCGAACACGCCGGTCGGGACGGGGCGGCCGAGCATGTCAGATAGGCGATCCACGAAGTCGAGGTACAGTTCCTTCGCGGGACCGGGGGACGCTGCGTCTGTGAACGAGGGCCGGTGGCCGCCGGATACATCGCCGTAGAGGGTAAACTGCGGGACGACGAGTACGCCCCCGCCGGTGTCGAGCACGGACTCGTCCATCTTGCCGTCGCTGTCGGGGAAGACCCGGAGGTTGGCGACCTTATTCGCGAGCCATTCGCTCTCAGCTTCAGAATCGCCATCGCGGACGCCCAGTAGGACCAGTAGACCGTCATTGATTGCGCCCGTCGTTTCGCCGTCGACGACGACGGATGCTTCACTTACGCGCTGAACCAGGGCTACCATGTTTAGGTGTGAAGGTGTGGATGTGTGGAAGTGTGGACGTGTTGGGATACCGGTCCGGAAGGGGTTTACAGGCGCTGTTCGAGGAAGTGTCGGAACGCGTGCATCGCTTTCTTGCGATGGCTGATGGCATTCTTGGCCCCGGCGTCCATTTCGGCAAAAGTCTGTTCGTGGGCCTCTGGTACGAAAATCGGGTCGTATCCGAATCCTTGATCGCCGCGGGGAGCCTCTGCAATTTCACCCTCGCACACCCCGTCGAAGTAGTGTGGTGTTCCTTTTTCGTCGATGAAACAGGCCACGGTGCGAAAGCGAGCCGAGCGATCATCAACAGTGCTCAACTCGGTGAGCATCTTTGCTGTGTTGTCAGCGGCCGTAGCATCGGGGCCGGCAAAGCGGGCCGTATGAACACCCGGTCCCCCGTTGAGGGCATCGACTTCAAGTCCGGTATCGTCGGCAAGGGCCGGAAGATCGAACCGGTCGGCGTATGCTCGTGCCTTCTTCTCCGCATTGCCGCGCAGGGTCTCTGCGTCTTCCTCGACATCGATCGGCTCGTCCAACGTATCGGCGGCAAGGATTTCGACATCGAGATCGGACAGTAGCGCGCGAATTTCCTCGACCTTGCCGGGGTTGCGCGTTGCGAGAAGGAAGCGAAAAGCCATAAAAGAAGATAGGGGGATGGGAAAAGCGACCGGCGGATAGTTAGGCGACACCCGGCGAAAAGCTAGCGACGGAGGGAAGAGGTGTCAAGGCGATTCGTAACAGCCACGCCACCGTTCACGTGATTCGGGCAAACGAAGAATCTACCCTCCGCGCTTGACATGCTTGTTTTCCACACCGTATCGGGAGTAGCGGCCCTTCTTCTGGGGATCGCAACCTGCGTACTGTCGAAGGGAACGACCCTGCACAAGCGGGTCGGGTGGATGTACGGTGCGTCGATGTACAGTCTTTGCCTGTCGTCGTTGTTTATTCCGGCCGACATTCTGACGTTCGCACGTGTTGGCGGACTGGACTACGGCATCTTCCACGTCTTTGCGTTTTGGGGAATGATTCAGCTTTCCGTCGGTCTGTATATCATGATCCGACGAGAGGCCTTCGACCACCCGGTCGAGTGGCATCTTTACAACATGCTGTGGTCGGTCGTCGGTCTCATTATGGCGACCAACTCGCATCTCTTTCAGTACATCGGGCCCTGGGTGACCGGATATTTCGGCGTATCCGTGGGGTGGAGTGTCGCAATTACGGGACTTGTGCTGTGGGGGCTGCCAGCCACGATCGGGGCGATATGGATCGAACGGCTCCGGCCGGTCTACCGAGATTCGGGAGTGGATGCGGTGCCGGCAGGATATTAGATTTCCCGGGTTCACGGAACGGAGACCGAGAAACGAGAGAAGGTATCATAGAAAAAGGACGGCTCCATGGTATGGAGTCGTCCTTTTGATTTCTGATACGAAGAGACGCTTCGTATGGGTACGCGAAAGCAGCGATCCCGGGAGGGGGACCGCTGCAGGTCGCGATCAAACGAGCGCTGTTCTCGTGCGACGCTGAACCGTCAGGTCGCAGCGAGCGAGCGGATTACTTCCGCTTCCGGTTCTTGCCGCGATTGCGGTGGCGACGCCGGCGAGACTTCTTAGCGCGAAGCCGCTTCTCCTCCGAAGGCTTCATGTACGCCATGTTCTGCCGGTATTCGCGCAGCACGCGGCTGCGGTTTACCTGGCGGCGGAAGCGCTTGAGCGCGCGATCGATCGATTCGTTTCCTCGTACTTTAACACCAACAGCCAAAATAAATCCCCTCTGGAAAAGGTATTGTTCGAGTGACGGTTTGCTCGGGTCGTCCCCTGCATCGACAGGAGACGTCACGGGTTTGCGGACAGGGTACAACAGAACCGCAACGAGCATGTTTCTGCCGCGATGGCAAGCGCCGAAAACGCGGTAACGGGAGTCCGTACGATACGCGCGTCGGGAAGGTGGTGCAAGGTTGGGGGGAGGAACTGACGATGAAATCAGTGTTTGAGATCGCCCCGAATCCTGCGTTTGAGGCGTTCAACGAAAAAAGTCGCTCATATCAAGTCACGTCGCCGTCGCGGCAGGTGCAGTCAGGACAATCCTGATTGGGCGGGTTCGCCTGTCGTTTCCGATTCGGCCAAATCGTATCTTCATATGTGACTCCAGGGTTGCGTTTTTCTTACCCCCTTCCAGTGCATGGTGTCGCGCTACCGTTCCGGGGCAGGCGGCGTTGTGCTTCAATGCAAAGGCTCAGCAGATGAATCTGTGTCCCCTTTCCCTACCTGCATGGCATCGTGATCCGCCGGCGTGGCCATGTAGATCGGAGAGGGGCTCGAGGTGGGGAGCATGGGTGCACGTACGACGGAGGGAGATAAACCGGTATGGGTCCATAGTAATAATGCCGGAGTCGTCGGTGAGCTATGCCTGTCGTTGACAGAAGCTGGAATCAAGGCGGAAGTCTTTCGTGACGACCTCTTGCCAGAAAAAGGGCTCATCATCGTCGTGGCTGCGTCCGGATCTCAACTGGTCGAGAAGCTGATCGGGGATGTGGGAGACGGGCGGATCGTCGTCGTGGTGACGGACCGTATTTCAGCATCCGATGCCTGGAAATTGCTCGACCTCGGTGCTGTTGATGTGATCTCGTACCATTGCCCATCGCAGGTTGCCCGGTCCATTCAGGGGCGACTCGACCGGTGGACTGCAATTGAGCACTGGATCGATGCGCCGATCGTGAGCCGTCATCTGATCGGTCGAAGCCGTGCGTGGAAGCAGGCCCTTCGTCGAGCGATTGAAGCGGCTCTATTCTCTCAAGGCCCGATCCTGATCCAGGGAGAGACAGGGACTGGAAAAGAGCTTGTGGCCCGATTGATACACACGCTCGACCCGCGACCAGATAAGGAAAAAATTGTGGTTCTCGATTGCACGACGATCGTCCCCGAGTTGTCTGGAAGTGAGTTTTTCGGACACGAAAAAGGTGCCTTTACAAATGCCCTCAAAACACGGGTGGGGGCGTGCGAACTGGCGGATGGAGGCACCCTTTTCCTGGATGAGATCGGTGACCTCCCGGGGACGCTGCAAGCGGAGTTACTGCGCGTGATCCAGGAAAAGACGTTCAAGCGTGTCGGAAGTCATACGTGGCGCTCGGCCGAGTTTCGACTGGTTTGTGCAACGCACCGGGACCTGCGGAAAATGATCGAGGGCGGGACGTTCCGCGAGGACCTGTATCACCGAATTGCGGGATGGGAGATGGTCCTTCCACCACTGCGCGATCGTCGCGAAGACATCATCCTTCTTGCGAATCACTTTCTCGCAGAAATCGGGACCGAGACGCCCATTCATCTCGATCCTTTGGTTCAAGATGCCCTCATGGGTCGAGACTTTTCTGGGAATGTGCGCGAGCTACGGCAGCTGATTCGCCGCATGGGCGGACGGCATCTCGCCGGAGGCTTGATCACGATGTCAGACCTGCCGGCCGAGGATGGACGTCTGTTGGGTCGCGAAACGGGGCTCAGGAATAACAACGTTCGTCAGTACATTCGACAGGCTATCGCGTCGGGAATTGGGTTAAAGGAGCTATGCCGCAGGACCGGAGATCTCGCGGTAGAGATCGCACTGGAGGATGCCAATGGAAACGTTAGTCAGGCGGCTGAGCGTTTGCAGGTGACACGCCGGACGATCCAGATGCGTAAAGCGCAGTCATGAGATCAGGATGCTGGGGACATCGGTGCGTTTGGGTACACGTGTTACACTGATTGATCCAGGACTCGGAAGCTCAGGGAAACGCTCTCCCATTATCTACCATCGGATTTTGACGACGCCGGTCGGTACGTTGCGAACACGTTTATTGATGTAGAACGTGTTTCGTCCGAACTGTTTGATGCCGTCCACCTCGCCGATCCACTCCATATACCGCTTGGTATGGCGAGCGATGTAATTCCGCCATTCCTGGTAATTTGGAGCACGACCGTAGCGGCGTTTGAAGTAGATGTACGGGTTTGCGAAGTCCGTGGCGTTTCCAACCGGATTCGGAAGCTGGCCTCTCAACCCCCGTATAGCCATTCGTCTGGACGATGTCTTCAGATTCCGCCACGATCGGTTTCGCAGTGGCCGGCCGGGGTGTAGCGGACTTGAGTATTTGTAGAGAAACGAGGCGAACGTGGGGTAGCTGGATCTATGGTGCTGGAGGAATGCATACAGGTTCAGCATCGACCAGACGATCGCGGCGGTCTCGGGCGTTTCGCGGCCGCTATTTTCCCCCTCGAGCATGCGCGCGGTCACAAGCAGATCTTCCGGGGTGAACTGGTAGAGGCCGATGGTCCGAGTAAAGTCTCTATTTGACTTCAACGTGAGCTTGCCCAGCGCGATCTCCGACAATCTCGGAGGGGTCGGAGCATCGGCAGGGCCTTGATGCGTAGATCTGCCGCGCAGAACGCGCCGCATGGCCCGCCACGTTTTAGGACCGAGAATGCCGTCCACAACAAGGCCGTTGGCACGCTGCCATCGTGCAACCGCCTGCGAAAACACGGAGAGTGCAGGCG
This sequence comes from Longibacter salinarum, assembly GCF_002554795.1. Classification (NCBI taxonomy): domain Bacteria; kingdom Pseudomonadati; phylum Rhodothermota; class Rhodothermia; order Rhodothermales; family Salisaetaceae; genus Longibacter; species Longibacter salinarum. Next base: position 52,357 of record NZ_PDEQ01000010.1, read on the forward strand.
TCTGGCGTCGAAATCCGAGGAGCCGAACGATGGCGTTGAACGCACGGTCCCAGCCGAGCCGTCGAGCCCAGTACAGGTTGCGCCGGTTGGCTCTTTCGAGACGAATGCGGGGCACGTGCTCGAATGACATCGATTGGGACGCAGTGCCCGCACGAGGTCGCGAAGGATAGCCTCCGATCTCGTGCTTCTTACGCTGATTCCGACGAGAGCGGCGGGCCCGGCGTTTAACAGGTTTTTCCGCCCGGCACTTCGGACACATGCAGGTCGAATCTTGAGGCGAGAATGAGCGCCGAATTGTAGGCATGGCGAAGCGACCGGCTGAGCGAAACGGATTCGAGTATGTGTAGCCTCAGGATCCAAAGGCTGCTGGCAAGCTGGGGAAAGGGAGGCGAGAATCGAGGTCATCTCGATCCTCGCCCTCTGCGAGACGGTGATCGGTTATGAAGTCATCCTTCAGCGAAGACTCCGGCGCTTGGACGACGATTGACGAGTTAGCTCCGACTGGACGGCTCCCGGAATGCGCTTTGTGCCGTTCCCCTTCCGGAGTTGGTTGGTTCGCCGACGGATGAGCTTGGCGGGCTGCACGGTTCGCATCTTGGCGATGGTCGCATTGGGGGGCGCGGCCGACAGATCGATCCCGGTCAGAGCCTGATAGGCGTGGATGTAGCTCTTCACCTCCGAGCGCCAGTAGCGAGCCCAGTTCTTCGCCCGGTCCTGATCGATCGTCTGAACCCAGTCGCCCAGGCGGATGGACAGCAAGAGTTGCTCGCCGTACACACCGAGGTCGCGGAAGTGATTGACGGGAAGGCCGGTCCAGCCCTGCATCGTGTTCATGATGTCCACCTGTCCCATCCATTCCTCCTGATACGGCACCATCGGACGTCCGCGCAGGAACTCGCGCATCTCGTCTCGGCTCAGCATATACTGCATCGTCATCATCTCTGAGCGCGCGGTCCAGGGCAAGTCGCCGTACTGATTATGTGCTCCCTGAGCGAGCAAGATGTGAACTTCCTTCAGGGCATTCAGAAGGGCGAAGCCATCTGAGATGATGGTCGTGTTGTTGTCCTCGATGTAGAACTGGGAGCAGCGAAGGAGCAGGTTGTGGAAGGCTTCCAGAAAGTGAACACGACTGTCCGCGGTCCGCATCTGAGGCACGGCTTTGCCTTCGAGCGCCAGCCCGTACTGGTGTGCATACTCATGCACCCGTCGCGACACCGACAGTCGCTGGAACTCGTTCTGCACAAACCCCCAGATCAGATTGTTGAGTGGGCGCAGTGGGTCGAGCGTCAGGTTAGCGAGCGGGTCATTTTGTCTCAGACTCTTATTCTGGAATCGGAGACTGATCGCGCTGAGCGCCTGAACGAGCATACCGGATTCGTGCCAGTACGACCAGATCAGCTCGATCATGCACGGATCCGGGTTCGAGATACCATAGCAGAACGGCGATTCCGTAAAGGCATCACTCAGGCCGTCGCTGAAGTTGGTGGTAACGACTTGCTGGATGTAGGGTAACCGGTCTCGGCCCAGAAACGTCGTCAGGTAGTCCGTTAGCTCACGCCGAATCTCTTCGTGGCTTGCGGATCGTTGGAGACGACTGCTCTCAGCCGCGAGATCCTGTTCGTAAGCGTCCGTGTCGATCGTGATGTCACCACATCCGAAGAGCAGGAGGAACGCATCGGTGGCGACACGAAGTAGGTTGTACGCCTCCACATTCCCCGTCGTGACGAGACCAAACTTTAGCTTGTCTTGCTTGCGTCGAAGTTCTTCGGTGACGGCATTCGGTACCTGGCCGTCATTCGTGTTCTCACAAAACACCTGGTCGATGAACTCCTTGTAGGCGCCAAATCGTAACCCGTCTGTGCGTTGCCGGATTGCGACCCACAACGCCTGGTCCCTCGTCGGGTTGGCCTCGGGTCGCGTCAGCCGAACGTCTTTTGTTTCCTCCGAGAGATTGTCGATGATGTCTGGGTCGGCATACAGGGTTTGATCCTGGATCCGGGCCACCTCAGCCAGTTCGACATCGCCCTCGGACCGGAAGATTGCTTCGATTCGTCCGACGACGTCTTCTCCCCCGGTTCCCTGGTAGAGGGGAATGGACCGATCGCCCGTTCGGGACAGCTCGCGTCCGGGGAGTGGGGAAATCACGACGGGGAAGCGGCCGTTGGATTGGGCTTGTTCGTCGGATCGGGCCAGCGCACCGGAAAACGTACCATCCTTCTTCTTCGGAAAGATTCGGAAGAACACGCTCGGGGTGACGGTCGGATCGGCAAGAGCGGTGTTTGGGATAACAAAATCATCGAAGACGAATCGGAAGGAATCGTCTCCAGTCGATTGCGAGTCCGTATCTGGAATTAGGGCGACGGTTGCGAGTGCATTATCGACACCGGCAGTCCGTACATCCGCTGCGAAGACGGCAAGATGAAGCGCTGGAAGCGTGTCTGGTGTAATCGATTCCTCTCGGGACTCGATGGTGCGAAACGCTTGTGGCTGCAGGAAGACCGAGCCCGTGATTGTATATGTCGGGGTAGGATCAGGCATGGGTTTCGATTGGGTTGAAAGACGGAAAATGGCCTGGATACGTCCTCGAAATTGTCGCTAGTGGGTAGGTGCTTTCGGGATCTCCTTCGGCAGGCGGGTTCGGTCTGGGTGGAGAGTCGAGCGGAGGGCCCAGTAGTTGAGCAGTCGCGCGAGGAGTTGTCCCTCGGCGTCTGCGCTGATGCGCCCGTCCGCTTTTGCCTGGCCGAGAACGGCAAACACGAGGGACGGGTCGTGTCTGATCATTTGCTCGACATCACCTTGCCATCGGGGCCAGAGCGAGCGGAACAGTCTGGGCTGTCGCTCGGGTACCGGGAATAGCGTTTCAAGCGCTCGCCCCTTCATTCTCGCGGGCCGGTGACTCCGCAGAGCGCGAACGAATGTGGGCATGTGCCGATGAACGGCCGCGAACACATTTCGCTCTCGCTTTCGTGCCTCCCGCAGCGGATAGTACCGGTGCCATGACGCCTCCAGCCGATCCCACTGCGGGTCCGGGAAGAGCTGCCGCCCCATCTCGCAACTGAGCAGCACGCGCACCCACGGCGGTGGATGGGGGTCGTCTGCTCCCAATCGGAAAACGAACGCTCGCGGTAGCGCCACCACCCCCATGAGCCCCAGTGTGCTGCCTACGCCGAGTTGTGCGATCGCCCATAGATCAGCGATAATCTCGGAAATCCACCGCTCCCAGTAGATCCAGATGGCTTCTGAACGGGATCGCCGGTTCAGGTCGTAGCGAATCGAACTCACAAGGTCCAGAAGGGCTGCCCCCTGATGTCCGACTTCGTGGAGAAGGGAAGACGCGATGCCACTGCCGATCATCCGTTCGCGCGGTACTCGAATAATCGCGACAGGGTTACGTCCACCGCCGGGGAGGCGCGTCCGGGCCCGCCGAATGGCCGCTCCCTGTCCGCGGTCGAGGTAGCACAGCACGGGCGGTGGGCGATACGGAGCTCCTGGAAGAGCGAGCGCGCGGGCTGCGACCGTATCGAGTCCTCCCAGACGAGCGCCGTGGTCGTGTTCGCTTCGCTGCGTCAGTACGTCGGCAAACAGATCGAACTGCGTCAGCACGCGATTGAACATCAGCTTCAGGTGCACGAACCGCCCGTGTGCACGATTGGCGGACGTTCGTCGGCCCGTTGGACTGTCGAGCCATCGCAGGTACTCCTCGACACGTCTTCGCAGGTGTTTTCGACCCTGTACGAGATAGCGTTCGATCGCCTGCTGGGTGACCGGCCCGGGAGCAGCTGCGGGCGTCATCGGCATCAGCAGCGCAAACGGCTTCACGCGCGACAGCCGATCCAGCAGAGCAAGGGCTTCTTGTCGAAGCAACTCGTGGGATGAAAGGGTAGACGGACGAGGCATTGGAAGCGAAGGCATTGGAGAACAGGCCGGCGGACTGTACCCGACCGTCGGGTGGGTCCGATGCGTCATTCACGCACAGAAGCGACACCTCCTCAGGTCTAGAAGAAAAACTCCTTGTCCGCCCCGTTCTTCTTCGCCAACCCAGGAGCGTGCTTCGCCGAGGCTTTCTTAATTGCCTGCTTCGCCACCGTTTTCGCGGGGAGCATTTTGGGTGCCTCCATGGCTTCTCGCGTGGCTTCGCCTGCCAGTCTCACGTAGCGGCGGGCCACTTCGAACTCCTGATCTTCTGGGCTCAGACCTTCGAGCTCGAGGCCGAATGCGTCCGAAGCCAGCTTTCCGAATCGCCCTCCATAGTGCCGACCGCGGCGACCGAAGAACTCTCCGCCGATGTCGCGTCCGAGTGCGGGGAGCACCTGTCGTCCCGTGTACCGTAATCCGCGCGTCAGAGCACGTCCTGTGCGCGATCGCATGAAGCGACGGCCGTACCGCTGGATGCCGGGAGAGGGGCGTCGGCGACGGTAGCGGCGGCGAGGAGACCGGTACGTGCGTCGACGGCTGTGCGGGTGACGGCGTCTCCGCCTTCTTCGTCTCCTTCGTCGGCGCCGTTTGCCTCCTCCGAACAGTCCCTTCACGGCTTTGCCGGCGAACTTGGCCGCTTTCGGCAGAATTTTTTTCGCTGCACCGATCGCGACAGGAGCCAGAGCAGATGCAATGGTGCCGAGGAACTGGTCCATATCCTCGTCATCTTGCACGGTCAGCAGCTCGGCGGCAAGCTCCATCTCCGTCTGTTCGTCGAAGGGGCCCGGCATGTCATACTCGAACTCGTCGTAGTCGGAGTCATACTCAAATTCGAACTCGTCATCGTCCTCGTCGTCGTAATCCGCTTCCCACTCGTACTCGAATTCGTCGTCTTCGTCGTCCTCGTCAAGAATGGCATCCAGATCGGACTCGTATTCGAACTCGAATTCGTCGTAGTCTCCGTCGTATTCCATTTCCAACTCTCCGTATTCGTCAGGGTGCTCCAGGGTCGTGCGGTCCAGGTCGTGCATTGTATTTTTTGGTCTGGTTGAAATGGCCGTGTGGAAGCTTGCTCGGGCACGTCGATCCGCTTCGGATGTGCGAACCTGTATTTCAAGCGGTGTGCCATAGCCATAAATAGCTGCCTGGGCTGTCTGGGGATGGTTTTTGTGAAGGTGACAGCCCGTTGGGTGCGAAGTCGATTTCGGCGAATCGGGGACGGAGCGGAGGTTTGCGAACCATTTTTCGCAGCTCGTACCGCTTGAGTCACATCGGTGAACACGTAAAACGCCCCACAGCCGGGAAGCCGTGGGGCATTGGGGGAGGAGAGCGATTGGGGCGGTCGATAGAGAAAGCGGGGTACCTCCGTGGCAACTCGACGCGGAGCTGTAGTGCCCAACGCCGAAACGCCGCAACGTTTCAACGCTCCAACGGGTGAACGTTAAAACGCCCGCCCCGGCCGGAAGCCAGAGCGGGCATAGCATCCACTCGAATGTTGAGCGTCGGTTTAGGCGTCGAGGCCGAGTGCGGCCATGACCACTTTCTCTTGCTCGTGCTTATGCACCTTGGCGGAGCCGGTGGCCGGGCTGGCGCTGGCGGGGCGTCCGACGTACTGGACCTGCTCCTCGCACGTGCCGTGGATGTCGGCCAGCAGCTCGTCCAGGCGCCAGCGGAGGAAGGACCAAGCGCCCATGTTCTGCGGCTCTTCCTGGACCCAGAACGTTTCCGCATCCTGGTAGCGCTCAAGCTGCTCACAGAGATCCTCTTCCGGGAACGGATAGAACTGCTCGACCCGGGTGATGGCCACTTTGTTCTGCAACTCGTCGTGGTTTTCAAGCTCCTTGACGAGGTCGTAGTAGACCTTGCCGCTGCAGATGAGGTGACGCTCCGTGGTCGACGGATCCGTCTCAGCCGGGATGACTTCCTGCACGCCGCCGTCCGTGAGTTCGTCGGGCGTCGACACGCACATCGGGTGACGCAGAAGACTCTTCGGCGTCATGACGATGAGCGGCTTCTTGACGTCGCGCTTGACCTGGCGGCGAAGGGCATGGAAGTAGTTCGCCGGGGTGGAGAAGTTGGCGACGACCATGTTCTGCTCGGCGCAGAGCTGCAGGAAGCGCTCGAGGCGGGCGGAGGAGTGCTCCGGTCCCTGACCCTCGAAGCCGTGCGGCAGCAGTGCGACGAGGCTGGAGGTCTGTCCCCATTTCTCCTCGGCGGCGCTGATGAACTGGTCCCAGATGATCTGTGCGCCGTTGGCGAAGTCACCGAACTGCGCCTCCCACATGACGAGCGCCGACGGGTCGGCCACTGAGTAGCCGTATTCGAAGCCGAGGACGGCGTACTCCGACAGCAGGCTATCGTAAATCAACAGAGGCGCCTGATCGGGCGAGAGATTATTGACCGGGGTGTACTCGTCGCCGTTCTCCTGATCGATCAGCACAGCATGGCGCTGACTGAACGTGGCGCGTCGCGAGTCCTGACCGGTCAGGCGGATCTTGGTGCCTTCCTGAAGAAGCGACCCGAAGGCGAGGATTTCAGAGAACGCCCAGTTGATCCGTTCCTGCTCGTAGAAGAGGTCATCCCGCTTCGCGAACTGACGCTTCAGCTTGGGATGGACGTTGAAGTCGTCCGGCAGGTTGGTCAGTGCATCGACGACGCGCTCAAGATGATCGCGCTTCGCCCGGGTGTCGACCTCGGGGAGGCGGGCATCCGCCTTGCGGCGTGCTTTGCGCTCGATCGTCGTCTCTGCGTCCTTCTCCTCAAGATCCTTCGTACGGTCGAAGGCCTCCTGCAGGCGGTCGCGATAATCGTCGAGCATCTGCTCGGCCTCGTCCGGCTCCAGTTCGCCGCGGCGGAGCAGGAGCTCCGTGTAGAGCTTGCGGGGCGAGCGCTTCTCCTCAATCTTCTCGTAGAGGAGCGGCTGCGTGAAGGTCGGCTCGTCGCCCTCGTTGTGGCCGTGGACGCGGTAGCACATCATGTCGATGACCACATCCTTGTTGAAGCGCTGCCGGTATTCGAAGGCAAGGCGCGCGATGCGTACGCAGGCTTCGGGATCGTCGCCGTTGACGTGGAAGATCGGCGCCTCGATGGCACGTGCCAGATCCGTCGCGTATGTCGACGAGCGAGCGTCTTCCGGGACGGTGGTAAAGCCGATCTGGTTGTTGATGACCAGGTGGACCGTGCCGCCGGTCTTGTAGCCGCGGAGCTGGCTCAGGTTGAGCGTTTCTGCAACCACACCCTGCCCCGGGAACGCCGCGTCGCCGTGGACGAGGAGCGGGAAGACCTTGTCGTAGTACTCGCCGTCCGTGTTGGACGGGTGGTCGCCGCGCATCAGGTTCTGCTTCGCGCGCACCATGCCTTCCACCGTCGGGTTGACGGCCTCGAGGTGGCTCGGGTTGGAGGCGAGCGTGACGTCGATGTCTTCGCCGTCCATCGACGTGAAGGTGCCCTCGTTGCCAAGGTGGTACTTCACGTCGCCCGATCCCTGCGTCGTGTTGGGGTCGATGCTTCCCTCAAACTCGGAGAAGATCTGCTCGTACGGCTTGCCGATAATATTGGCGAGCACGTTGAGGCGGCCCCGGTGAGCCATGCCCATGACGACCTCCTCGAGCCCCTGATTGGCGGCGTCGGAGAGGATGGTGTCGACGATCGGAATCATCGTCTCGCCACCCTCCAGCGAGAAGCGCTTGTGCCCGATATACTTCGTGTGCAGGAAGCGCTCGAACGACTCCGCCGCGTTGAGCTTCTGCATGATCCGAAGCCGCTCTTCTTTCGAGAGCGTCGGCTCGTCGTTTTGCGGCTCGATGCGGCTCTGGATCCACTTCTTCTCTTCCGGATCGGAGAGGTGCATGAAGGCCGTGCCGATCTTCCGCGTGTAGGCTTCGCGGAGGACCTTCAGGATCTCGCGGAGGGGAAGGCGTTCTTCTCCGCCCAGACCGCCGGTGATGAACTCGCGGTCGAGGTCCCAGACGGTGAGGCCGTACGTGGCGGGATCGAGCTCGGTGTGGTATTGCCACTCGTAGCCGAGCGGGTTCGTGTCCGCCTGCAAGTGGCCGCGGACGCGGTACGCGCGAATGAGCTGCAGGACCGACGCTTGTTTCTCCGTCATGTCCAGCTCATTCTGCTGGCCGGGCTGACCGAGTTGCGGAGTCGAGTCGCTGAGCATGCGGAACGGTTGGTACGGCACGCCCAGATCCGAGAAGAGCTGGTTGTAGAAGTCGTGCTGCCCCATGAGCTGCTCCTCAATGTAGTTGAGGAACGCGCCGCTTTCCGCACCCTGGATGACGCGGTGGTCGTACGTGGACGTGAGCGTCATGACCGGCGAAATACCCGCTTTGCTCACCACGCTGTCGGCGTATCCGCGGTACTCCGGCGGGTAGCCGATCGCGCCAGCACCAACGATGACGCCCTGTCCCGGCATGAGGCGCGCGACACTCATCGACGTGCCGATCATGCCCGGGTTCGTGAGCGTCGCGGTCGTGCCCTCGAAGTCTGAAATCTTGAGGTTGCCGTTCCGCGTCCGGTTGATCAGGTCGTTGTACGTGCCGAGGAACTGGGCGAAGTTCATTGACCCAGCGTCCTTGATGTTTGGCACCATCAGCGTGCGCTTGCCGCGCCGCTCGATGTCGATCGCCAGACCGAAGTTGATCTGCTTCGGCATGATGTGCTGCGGCGTGCCCTCCTCGTCTCGAGAGAAAGTGCTGTACAGCGACGGCTGTTCTTTCAGCGCCTGCACGACCGCGTAGGCGATGATGTGCGTGAACGACACCTTCTCGCCACCGACCTGGCGCTGGTAGTCGTTCAGCAGCTTCCGGTTTTCGAGGAGAAGCTTCACCGGCATGCGGCGAACGGAGGTCGCCGTCGGGACGCCGAGGCTGTCCTCCATGTTCTCGACGATCTTCGCCGCCGGCCCACGGAGCGCCTGCACCTCGACCTTGTCCTCGGCAACGGCTGGAGCGGACGCCGGCGTGATCGGGGCGCCATCCCCGGTCGGCTGCTTTGCCTCGGCAGGCTTGGCCTGCTTATCGGGGGCAGAGGGGGCGGCCGCAGTCTCACCATCACCTTTTGGTGGCGTTTCCTTCGTTGGCGTCGCCGCGACGAACGACTCATCGGGGTGGTAATCAGCAAAGAAGTCCCGCCAGCTTTCGCTTACGCTGCTGGGATCCTCTTGGTATTGCTTGTACAGCTCTTCAATGTAGCCCGTATTGAATCCGAGGGAGCTCACAGTGGACCGGGGGTTTGACGTAAAAAGGGAACAATCACGACCGCTTCAGCACCCATGCGTTACGAGGCATCGCGGGCAAGGATTCGGGCGGGTTCCGATTGGCGGAAGCCGAATGTAGAATTCAAAAGACCGGGAGGTCTGGAAGTGCGGAGGTTTGGACGTGTGGACGTTTGGAAGTGTGAGGGTATGAGAGTACGAGAGCACATGAGCTTAGGGCGTTTTACAGCCAGCCTCGGTCTTTGTACCAATCGATCGTGTTGGCGACGCCGTCTGCCAGGTCGATCTGTTGGTGGTACCCGATTTCACGTTTTGCCTTGTCGCTGGAGCAGATGGTGCAGGCGTGTCGGATCTCCTTCGTCTTCTCGCGATTGAGCGCGGGGTAGTCGCCGGTGAGGCGTCCGAAGAGCTCCGATGCCGCGCCTACGGCGCCGACGAGCGGCGTGGGAACCGGAACGGTGAGAGCCCAGGTATCGAGGGCGGATGTGGCGGCGTCTTTGACGTCGTTCCACGAGTACGCGCGCTCGCTCCCGATGAAGTAGGTCTCGCCTTCGGCGTCCTCGTGCATGGCGGAGTCGACCATGCCCCGGGCGAGGTCCTTCACGTGCACCAGGCTCACCGCGGGTTTCGACGCGGGACCCGCAACGGGGCAGATGTGGCGCTGGACGGACTGAAAGAACTGCAGGATATCCCGATCCCGGGGTCCGTACACGGCCGGCGGACGCACGATGGTGATTGGGAGCACGTCCGCGTACGACTCCGTCATCTGGTGGGCGCTCCGGATCGCCTGCTCCATCTCGGCCTTGCTCCGCCCGTAGCGGCTGACCGGCTGCAGCGGCATGTCCTCGGTGGCCACGTCCGCTTCGCACCGACCGACCGCCGCCAGACTGCTCGTTACCAGCACGCGATCGACGTTCGGTGCGGCATGCTTGACTGCGCCAAGCAGGTTCATCGTGGCCTTGACGTTGGCCTCCTGCAGGGCGTCGTACGTTCGGGCCCGCGTCCGCCCGCCGACATGATAGACGCGGTCGACGCCATCGAGAGCCTCCCACAGCATCTCGATATTCGACAGCTCGCCCCGCACGTACGTGATGCGGTCCGGGGCTTTTGCTCGGATCTCATCCAACCACTTCGGCTCCGATCGGACGAGGCAGCGGATCTCGGAGACCCCGCGACGCAGGAGCTCTTCGACGAGGTGACTTCCCACGAATCCGGTGCCTCCGGTGACGAATGCGGTGCCGGACAGGTCATCACTGCCTTTGGAGGCGGACATCGACTCGTACTGCGCGTAGGTGGTCACGGGGCGGGAACGGATTGGTCAGGAGAAACACCGTATCGCGTAAGCGCCGAGCCGTGGAAGGTTCGGGACTGGAATTGCGAAGCGGGAAGTGCGAAAGGCGAAGTGTTTACATCGAACCGTCGCGCCGGACCATGAGCGCTTACACATCCACACATCCGAACCTTCAAACTTCCATACCTTCAGAACCTGTTTGGTGGATGAATCGGTAGCCGACACGAGCGAAGCGACTGACGCAGTAAACACAGTGGGCGAAGCCCGTGTGGAGCGCTCAGGCGAGTCATGTAGCGGAGCTACTTGGCAAGTGAAGTAGCTGCACAGGGCGAGATCCACGAAGTCGCAGACCAGAGACTGTCCGCCAAACAGGTTCTCAAACCTCCACACCGTTTTCCCTCGGACACATCCGATCGCACAGCCCGTAGGTATTCGCGTGCATCGAACTTTTGTCACCCACCTTCCCAGCTCATGGCCACCTTCGACTTTCCCCGCGAGTACGGCGTCGACCTGAATGCCAAGACGACCTTCGGTAGTGCCCGTGCGATTCAGAAACGGATCGAGGACGTCGTCTCCGGACAGATTAAGGATTTTCTCGTGATGGACGAAGGCAAGGAGGTCACGCTTATCGGGGAGGCGCCGTCGCAAGCTGTGCGCGAGACGGCCATTCTGCTCGCCGGCAACGTGAAGGGCACTGCCCGCGTCAATGACGACGCGTTGATGGTCCAGAACGCGGAGACGAAGCCGGAGGTGTCGTTTCACCGGGTCGAAGAAGGCCACACGCTGGCGAGCATCTCCGAAGCGGAATATGGCGACGCCGGCAACGCCATCCAAGTCCGTCAGGCGAATGATTTCCTGCTGGACGGGAACGAGGAGGTTGAACCGGGGCAGACCATCCGGCTACCGTAAGTGGGGTATGGGCTGTGGGGTTGGGGGGCACGGATTTGTTCAAACCAATCGTATGGGCGCATCGCAATGCGCCCATACGGCGTGTTTTTTACCCCATCCCCACATTTCATTTCCGGGTGCAGCGGACGACGTTCTCGATGTGCGGCGTGTGGGGGAACATGTCGACCGGCTGGACGCGGTCGATGCGGTAATAATCCTTCAGCAGGTCGAGGTCGCGCGCCTGCGTCTGCGGGTTGCAGCTCACGTAAACGAACCGCTCTGGATGGAGGTCGGCAATCTGCTGGACGACCTTCTTGTGCATGCCCGCGCGCGGCGGGTCAGCGATCACCACGTCCGGTCGGCCGTGTTCGGCGATGAAGGACGGCGTGAACACATCCTTCAGGTCGCCGCTGCGGAAGGTGCAGTTGTGGATGTTGTTCATCGCCGCGTTGGTGCGGGCGTTGTCAACAGCCGCCTCGACCATTTCGACGCCAATGACCTTGTCGACGCGCTGCGAGAGGAAGACGGAAATCGTCCCTGCTCCGCAGTACAGGTCGTAGACCCGGTCGGTCGGCTTGAGGTCAGCAAAGTCCCGCGCCACCTCGTACAGCGTCTCCGCCTGGGTCGTGTTGGTCTGGAAGAAGGCGCTGGGGCTGATTGCGAAGCGATACCCGCCGATGACGTCGTAGATGACGCCCGAACCAAAGATCGTCCGCTCGCGGCCCTGCGGGTTCTGCGACTTGCCCTTATGGTTGGTGTGGATGAACGTCGACACCTCGGGGAATTCCTCCTGCAGAAAGGACGAGACGGCTTCGATGCGCTCCTCGTCGTAGCCATTCGTGACGAGGTTGACCATCACGTCGCCGGTGTGCTCACCCGTGCGGATCACGAGATGACGGAGAAAGCCGGTATGGTTTCGGATGTCCCACGGCTTCCAGTCGCGTGCCTTCGCGAAATCCCGGATGCCATTCAGTAGCTTCGGCGTCACGGCCGACGGCAGGTGGCATTCCTGCAGATCCAACACCTTAAAGAAATTGCCGGGCACGTGGAGGCCGACCGCGAAGTCGGTGTCGAAGTCTTGCCCGCTGTCGATTTCTGCCGACGTCAGCCACCGGTCGGCGCTGAAGTCGAAGTCCATCTTGTTGCGGTACCGGTACGGCGAGTCACAGCCGATCACCGGGGGCACCTCGATGCCGGAAAAGTCGCTGTTATAGGCAAACGTCTCCTCGACGCTCTGTCGCTTGGCTTCGAGCTGTGCTTCGTACTCGACGTGCTGCCACTTGCAGCCGCCGCACTCGTCGGCGTACCGGCAGCGGGGCTCCGTTCGGAGTTCGCTGGGCTCGATGACCTCGTCGATCTTCGCCTCCGCATAGCTCTTCTTTTTCTTGAAGACGTACGCCTTCACGCGGTCGCCGGGGACCGCGCCGTGGACGAAGACGACATAACCATCGACACGAGCGAGAGATTTTCCTTTGTCGGCGAACTTTTCGATCTCCAGCTCGATATGCTGGCCGCGTTTGATGCTGGCCATGGGCGTCAGGGTGCTACGGGGAAAAAGCAGGTGGATGCCTTCCTGGAAGCGTGTCCGAGAAGGGGAGCGCCTCACGGCTGCCGGTGGGCTTCGGTTCCCCTTCACTGCGTCAGTTGGTGGCGTGGAAAACGAAAAAAGCGAGCATCCGGAAAAATCCCGATGCTCGCTCGAACGCTATTTATGGGTAGAAACGCAGGCTCTTACTCAACCGCGACAACGAGTTAACCCGCAAACTTGTAGCCGATGCCGTACACCGTCTCGATGAACTGAGGCTCGGTGGGGTCCGGCTCGATTTTCTTGCGGAGTGACGCGACGTGGCGGTCGATCGTGCGGGTCGTGATGTCGCCGCTGATTCCCCATACGTCGCGTAGAAGCTGCTTCCGGCTCACCGTTCGACCGCGGTGGTTGATGAAGTACTCCAGGATGTCGAACTCGAGCGACGTAAACTCGACCTCTTCTCCATCTTTAATGGCGGTGTGGGTGTCGAAGTCGACTTTGACATCGCCGAATGTGAAGGCGTCGTCGTCCACCTCCGAGGAGCGGCTCCGCTCGAGCACGGCCCGGACGCGTGCCGCGAGCTCTTCTGCGTTGAATGGTTTCGTGACGTAGTCGTCCGCGCCCAGGTCGAAGCCCCGGAGCTTGTGCTTGTCCTGTCCCTTGACCGTCAGCATGATGACCGGGGAGTCGACCCCTGCCTTTCGCGCTTCACGGAGCACATCGAAGCCGTCCTTCTCCGGAAGCATCACGTCGAGCAGCACCACGTCGTACGGGGGAAGCGTTGTGATTTGCTGCATCGCTTCCGATCCGTCGGTGGCGCGGGTCACGTCGTAGCCTTTGATCGAGAAGAAGTCTTCCAGGCCGGTCCCGACTTCAGGATCATCCTCAACGATCAAAATTCGTGCGTTCGTGGTTTCCATCGAGGCAAAAGCGGCAAGTGAGAGAAAGCGCGCAGAACCTGCTTGGTTGATCAATCTACAACGTCGCATCGCTCGGGGCGGAGCAATCGGGTGCCCTCGAGTTCGCCGAAGATATTTCCCCAAACAGGTTGTTATCGCATCGACGGCCGGCACCGCGGAATCACCGGCAATCAATAAGTGAAAGTAGGAAATAGATCCGGTAGATGCAGGCCGATTACGTCGTCATACGGCGAAACCCGCACCGTCCTGTCAGGATCCACGCCACATGTTACTCCACTAACAATGGAGCATATCAGACAAGCCTCAATTCATGGTGGATTCGTCCGTGGCTCTGGTTCGCATCGCTACAGGCACGAACGGAAGCTTCTCGCCGTCGTTTATGCTTTGAACCGTACGCTGCGCCGCAGTGTGCGATTGTTTTTACGGATACAGCGGTTTCCCCGCGCAAGCCTATGGATGGCAGCGTACTTTTTGACCCTAAATATCTTCCGATCATTCTGGCCACGCTGATCGGATTCAGCATTCTGGCGGCCGCGCTACTCGTGCCCGTGTGGAGATTTTTGGAGCGGGAGGAGAAGGTCGCAGAGAAATGGACGCCCGACCAGATCGCAGAGCACATCGAGAACATTCGATCGGAGTACGAGGAGAAGGAGCAGGAGCAAGCCCCCTCGGAACGGGCTTTTTCGGATGTCGGATCACAGGCCCCGGCGGATCCAGAGACGCCGGCAGATAAGGCATCGGATCACTGAGTCAGAGGGCCGATCGTTTATGGCGTATCCACGACGATGAGCGGACGAACGTCCTCAAGCGTTTTCGGGCCAATGCCTCGTACGGCCGTCAGCTGCTCGACGCTTGTAAACCGACGCTTTTTCCGATACGCGATCACGCGGCCGGCCAGGGACGGACCGATCCCCGGTAGCGACTGAAGTTCGGCTGACGAAGCGGTGTTCAGGTTAATCGTGCCCGGTGATTCAGCGACTGTATCCGAGTCGTGCAAGTTCTCCTCCTCGGGTGGCCCGGAGGTGCCGGATTCCGTGAGATTCGCCTCGGCTGTGAGTGCCGCGGTCGTGTCCGCAGCATCCAGCGAATCCGTAAGAAGGAGGCTTCGGTCGACCGGGGGAACGTTCTGCTTCTGAACGTACTGGATGACCAGTCCGGTGAAGAAGAGGGCGAGAACCGACAGAATCGCCAGGGCTTCGCGTCGGGTGATGGCGAGCCGCTGTTGAAGGAGGTGAAGCCAGTGCATGGGAGGCCAGTTGGAGCGGGAGGGCGGAGCACGAGTAGGATAATGTTATCGTGCGTGCTCCTTTATCTAGACACATCGAGGCCCGGTATCATAACATCGGGGCGAGTCTCGATGGGGTTTGTGCTCCCTGACGCCGGTGTGATTGGAACGCTGGTCCGTGGAAGGCTGGTTACCTCAAAACAGATGTGTCTCTACGGCTTGCTTGCGCAGTTAAAACGAGCGCTCGTGCATTCGCCATTCTATATCGTGTAATGACCCATGGCCAAGCGTGACATCATTCGGAGTCAGGCCATCGTTTTGCGGGGCATGGACTACAGCGAGACCAGCCGGATCGTGACGCTGTTCACGAGAAAGCAGGGCAAGATCAGTGTAATGGCGAAGGGCGCGCGTCGGACGAAGAGCTCGTTCGGGTCGACGCTCCAGCCGATGGCGTACACGCAGGTCGTGTACTATTACAAGCCGACGCGGACGCTGCAGATGTTGACCGAGAGCAGCCACGTCACCGCGTTCCACGACCTGAATCGCCGCCTTGAAAAGATCACGATCGGGTTACGCATCGTGGAGCTCGTCGATGCGCTCATGGAAGAAGAGGACCGTCAGCCGTCCGTCTTCGCCCTCGTCCTACAGGCCCTGGATGCACTTAACCGGGCCGAGGAGCGGATCGACAACCTGTGGCCCTTCGTGCAGTTACGCATCGCTCGTGCGCTCGGTGTTGCACCATCGATCGACCGCGAGAACGTCGAGGCCGTGACCGATGCCGGCGGGATCCTGTCGCTGGCGAACGGCGGGGTGTACCCACGGACCGCCCGCCCGAGTCACGCCCGAACAGCCTCTCGCGCCGCACTTCGAGCATTCGCTATTCTCGCTCGAGCCGACATCGACGTCATCCTCCGCATGGACCTGGACGAGCAGACCCGAGCGCGCGTCCACCGGCTCGTCGCCGAATACATGGAGTTCCACTTCGAGTCCGCGTACCCGACCCGCAGCCGCGACGTCATCGCCCAGCTGAAGTCTGGGGGATGAGGTTTGGACGTTTGAAGGTATGGAAGTATGAGAGTGTGTGGGTGTGAGAGCGAGAGAGGAGAGGGCGAAAGGGTGAAGGGGAGAGAGGGGTGAAGTGTGGACGTTTGGAGGTGTGAACGTGTCGAGGTTTGGGAGCAAGAGAGGCGAGCGAAACGAGAAACGGGTTACAGCGATGATTCGAAGCGGCCCAGCACTATCCCCAACTCTGAACCTTGAACACTGAACTTTGAACCCTCCGAAGGAGACGCGCTTGACCTTTTGCGGTGGGGTGGCTACTCTTACTGTGTGGATCATATGTTCCGGGCTGCAACGCCGCCAGAGGCCGGTTTTTTGTCTCTTGTCGGTTTGGGCAGCGGTCGGCTTCTGGGCCGGCCATTCCGTTCGCCGAGTCGTGCGACAGATCACGCCGTCAACCCATGGGTCGAAAAAAACTCACCGCCAAGCAGCACGAGTTTCTGCAGTTCCTGATCGATCACACCCAGGAGCATGAGGTGTGGCCGACGTATCGGGAGATTATCGATCACTTCGGGTACCGCTCCCCGAACAGTGTCACGCAGAATCTGAAGGCGCTGCACCGGAAGAAGCATCTTGTCCGCGACAGTCAGGGATACCACCTGGCTCCAAAGCATCGGGACGACGAGGAGGACACCGGCATCCCGGTTCGGGGCATCATCTCTGCCGGTACGCTGCAGGAGGCCGTCGAGGCGGATCTGGGCACGATCACGCTCGACATGATCTTCCCCAACATCGATCGCCTCTTCGCGATTCGCGTCTCCGGTCAGTCGATGCAGGGCGCCGACATTCGCGATGGCGACTACGTGCTTCTCATCGACGACGACATCCCTGAGGGTGGAATCGGGGCCGTGCTCTACAACGGGGAGACGTCACTGAAGCGCGTGTACCATGACAAAAACGGCCTCCGGCTCGAGCCCTGCAATCCGGAGTACGACGACATCCACATCCACCCCGATGTCTTCGAAGAGGTAACCATTCTCGGTCGCTACGTCGGCCATGTCAACGAGCGCGGCATTTTCAAGCGTCGCTCTGCCGCGTAGGCGAGATGGGGAGGGGGAGCAAGGGGTAAGGGTGAGGGAGAGAAAGAGGGAATGGGGGAATGGGGGAAAAGAGGCTTGATGCGAGTGCTACTGCTCGATTCGGGCGCTGAAATTAGGTCCTTTTCCTCGAGGAGACTGCTAACCCGAATGCCTTCAGGCGTGCAGGACGCAGGTTTTCCTGCCGAAAGAGTTCTGAAAGCTTTAGATGTCTGCCCTGAAGCTTGTGAGCGCGATTGGGAAGTCCTGTCACTGTCACTTCATCTCGACGTCTTATGTCTATTCCGAACTGGTCCTCTCATGTCCGTCGCGGTGGGGGATTCTGGAGTGACGGTCGGTGGTATGATCTTCACCTGGAGCGCCGTATGCCGCTGGCGCTGCCGATGCTCGAAGAGTTGCGGGATGCTCTGCCACCTCTGCCGGCAGGGACGCGGGTTTGTGACCTGGCCTGTGGCACGGGCAACGGCGCGGTGACCGTGTTGAGCGCGTACCCAGAGGTCCACATCACGCTCCTGGACGAGGACCCCGACCTGCTCTCGGTCGCGCGGGAAAAGGTGGATCCGCTTACGCTTGACGTCGAGGTGCTGCAGACAACGATCGATACCGACGGTGAAGCAATCCCCGGTGGGCCGTACGATGTGGTCATTGCCTCCCTTGCCCTCCACGCCATTGTCGGACACGACGTTGAGCGTGCGGAGGCCGAGTCTCGCTATGAACTTCTCTTTCGCAGCATCGCCGACGGTTTGGTCTCTGGCGGACACTGCTTCGTCGGCGATCACGTCGGCACACTCCCGCTCTTCGCCCAGCTCAAAGCCATGGAGCGCGCCGGCTTTCGCGACGTCGACTGCGCCTGGCGCCAGGACGACTTCTTCGTCGCTGCAGGAAGGCTCGGGGAATAGCAATCGGGGGATGAGGTATGCGCTGTGGGGGAGGAGAATACGCTCTTGATCCATAACTCTGGCGTTCGGCACGATGGTTCTGGGAAAATCCACGGTCCGCAAAATTAACGTTCCTACGTTCACACGTCCATACGCTAACACATCCACACATCCAAACCTCCAGATGTCCACACCGAACGGATCACCGTTCTCCTCGGATGCGCTCGTAGGTTTTCTCCAGGTCGACATACGGCTCGGGGTAGTCGGCGCCAATGATGCAGCCGTACTCTTTCTGTTCCTCGCGGCTCATCGTGTGCGGCTCGTGGATGTATTGATCCGGCACGTCGGATAGCTCGGGCAGCCAGTGGCGGACGTAGTCGCCGTCGGAGTCGTAGCGCTGCGCCTGTTTGACGATGTTGAAGTAGCGGGAGCGCGGGTCATTGCCGACGCGGGAGTTGTATGCCCAGTTGCCCCAGTTGCTGGCGACATCGTAGTCGACCAATCGTGACTCGAAGTACGCCGCGCCCATGCGCCAGTCGAGCTTCAGGCTCTGGGAAAGCATACTGGCGACGTTCTGCCGGCCGCGGTTCGACATGAAGCCCGTCGTATTGAGCTCACGCATGTTGGCGTCAATGAACGGGATGCCCGTTGTCGCCGTCGCCCACTTCTCGAACGACTCGTCGTGGTAGGTCCAGTCGATGTCGTTGTCGTTGAGTCCGCCGGGGTGGAACAGCTTCGGCCCGGCCTTCCAGGTGACGTACGTGAAGAAGTCGCGCCAGATGAGCTCGAAGACCATCCAGTAGGTCGACTTATTGCTGACGCGCCGGTCCTCGTAGCGCTGGACCTCCTCGTAGATCTGTCGCGGCGTAATGCAGCCGTGCGCGAGCCACGGGCTGAACTTCGACGAGTAGCCTTCGCCCAGCAGGCCGTTGCGCGTCGCCTTGTATTCCTTCAGGTGATCGTCGCGCCAGATGTATTGCTGAATGCGGTCGAGGCCGCGCGTCTCGCCGCCCTTCCAGGGGAGCACGCCCCGCTCGTCGGCCGTCGCGTTGCCCTCGACCCCGAGATCCTCATTTGTCGGTATGGTGCCGGGATCCAGGTCCTCCGGCAGGGGGGCGAGCGTCTCCGGCGGATCGATTGTCGGGCGCACCTCCGACTGCTTCTGCAGCTTCTTCCGGAACGGCGTGAACACGTCCGGCACGTCGTCCGCGCTCTCGAACGGCGCATCGTCCAGGTGGTAGAGCGTCTTCCCCCAGAAGTAGGCCGGCTGTGCGTTGGTGTTGCGGAGGGCCTCCTCAACCGCGTTCTCGACCTCCTTTTCCTCCGTGCCCACCTCCTCGAACATGTACACGTCCGTCGCACTCGTCTCGCGGACCAGCTCGGGCAGCACGTCCTCCGGTTTCGCATGGCGCACCACGAGGTCCGCACCCAGACCCTTGAGTGACTCCCGCAGGTCGGCAACGCTCTCCCGGAGAAAACGAGCGCGGATCGCCCCCGTCTTCGGCAGATCGAACATCGTCGTCGCGAAGTGTCGCGGGTCGAAGCAGTAGACCGGGATCACCACATCGTGGTGCTCCGCTGCATACGACAGCGCCTCATGATCGCGAATGCGAAGGTCGTTCCGGTGCCAGACGATGGCCGTGGACATAGCTTGTAAGTATGGACGTGTGGATGTTTGGAGGTGTGAATGTTCGGGGGGGCGGTCTCGTAGCGAAGAGAAAGACCTTCATACTTCCATACTTTCAGAACCTGTTTGGCGGATGGATCGCGGGAATATACGCATGACCGTTCATTTCTATCGGAGGCCTGTTGGGATCCTTTCGCGATGACGCCGCAGACACCGGTGCGCGAGAACAGCTAATCCTCGTGCTACGAACGTCGGGAGGACCGACCACCGGGAGGTCCGTACCTTTAGATCGCCGAAGGCTGTCCGCCAAACAGGTTATCAGCCTTTCACTTCTTTTCGCCAGGGGACGTGGTCGCGGTTCTTGTTGCGGCGGCAGCGCTGGGAGCAGTACTTGACGTTTTCCCAGTCGTCTTCCCATTTCTTTCGCCACTTGAACTCGCGGTTACAGACCGGGCAGGTCTTTGTCGGGAGATTGCCTTTCTGGTGACTCATCGTGTGCAAGTCGGTCCTTGACGTGGGCAGAGAGCGCAACGACAGTGGGGGTCAGAGGTGCCTGTCCGCGCGAGGATCTTACCGGCTCGTCAAGACCTACCTGCTGGTGCAGCTTTCCGCGGGTGGTGCCCCCGTTCATTGATTTCTCACGGCGTCGGCGTGGCCGGTGCGGATGCGTGCCGGAACAGGGGAAAAGAGGCAGCGTTTGCACAGCCGACTTATGACGACGCTCCGCCCACCGCGGAGACGATCCAGATGGGGCTATAGCTCAGTTGGTAGAGCGCTGCAATCGCACTGCAGAGGTCAGGAGTTCGAATCTCCTTAGCTCCACACACGAAACCCCCGCCCGAACGTCTGTTCGAGTGGGGGTTTCTGTTTTCGTCTCGGTTCTTGCAGCGTTGGACTGCGGGCCTCCTCGGGAATGTGACCTCAGGATCGTTCTTCGTCGGAGGGGGAGGCTGTCGCGCTGTTGGAGAAGAGATCCTCCGGTCGGAGAGTGGGCTGAGGAGAGGAGGAGGCTTTGGCGCTTACGTTCTGATTGTTCGTTTTCGACGTGTCTACCTGCTCAGGGTCGTCCTGACGATCGTCGACGCGAATGCAGATGGCCAGTGCGATCGCTGCGACGCCGCCGAGGAGAGATCCGACGTCGACGCCCACGACGGCCCACTGCCCGGCGGCCCATGCGTCCCAGATCCACGCCCCCGTCGTCCATCCGTTGGCGATGGGGACGAGGAGCCACAGTCCTCCGCCCACCTGGAGGAGGCGGCGGTGAGAACGTGCCACGATGGGCTGCAGAAGGGCATAGACCACGAACAAAACCCATGTGCCGAAGAAGACCGCATTCACCCACCACCCGGGCTGGCTCACAGAGGCGGGAAGCCAGCGGTCGGTGAGAAACAGTAGGGCCAGTGCCGGCAGCATTCCGGTTGCGACGCCGGCGGTCAGGCGGGCGAGCATGCGGTGGATCCAACGGTTCTTTGCGCGGCGCACCTCCAGCCACGTCAGGTTGCCCGTCAATATCACGCTGCAGGAGGCGATGCCGAGGAGGAAGAAGAGAAGCTTGAGCGCCTGTCCCCCAAACTCGGCGAAGTGGAGCATCTCCATGCTCTGGACGGCGTCGTTGAGCGCACCGGCTTCGCTCGGAGCTTCCCGAAGAAGCACCTCCCCGGTGCGGGCGTGGAAGACAACCGATCCGGTTCCGCCGAAGACTGTCCCATCGGTACGGCCGAGCACCTCGACGCGCCCGTCCGGTTCGTCGACGCTATGCAGGATCATCGTCTGGGGAGTGAAGTCGTCCCATGCACTTGCAGCGCGCGTGGCAAGCTCGTCCAGTCGTTGCGGCGAGTGCTGCGCCGTCGCGACCGAGTCGACCGTGACCGTCGGGGCGTAGTATCCGGCTTCCCGGTAGAACTCGCCCACGTTGCCCCCAAAGAGAAGCGAGGCGTACGGAAGGGCGATCAGTCCCACGAGTCCAAAGTAGGCCCCCGTGAAGACGTACATCGTCTGAAAGGGCAGTCCGATGGTCCCGAGGACTTTGTGCGCGTCGGCCCAGGCAACGCGCAACTTCTTCGTGGGGCGGAACTGCAGAAAGTCCTTCACGAGCCGATCGATATGAACGGCGGTGCCCGTGGTGACGGCAAGCAGACCCAGTAGCGCGACGAATCCGCTAAGATACAGGCCCCACGTGCCGAGCTGAAAGAAGAAGTGGAGGTAGTATAGGAGTCGTGTCACCGCTCCTTCGTCCGGATTGGATACCCAGGCTCCGGTAGTCGGGTTGACCCACACGTCGTGCGAAGCACCCACGGTCCCGCCGGTCAGATACATGTAGAGGTTTGCATGCTCCGCGCCCGGCAGCGTCATGTATACGTAGGACGGATCCCCATCGCCGCGGCTGAGCGAGTCAAGAACCGGCTGCGTCAGGGTCGTGAGCGATTGCGACTCGCCAGGCGTATGTCGAAGGGACGGTTCCTCCCATTGACGGATCTCCCCGCGGTACAGAAGCAGGGCGCCGGTCGCAAAAATGACAAACAGGGCCAGGCCAATGACGATGCCCGCGGCGGAGTGGGCATCCCACAACAGTTTATATGCCCGAGATGGAAGCTTCGGCATTGAGAAACGTCGGGAGCGTAAGGGTGAGGACGACAAGAGATACGGCCTACAGAAAATGGATGCTGAGAAACGCCCAAGCGCTCAGAAGGAGAGTCGCTCCAGCGAGAACCACCCAGGCCCGCACGGACGTCCGAGCGAGAACGGCATAGCAGCCTGCGCCCACCCACAGAGGAAATCCGGCCATGATGCCGATCGCCATCCCGGTGCTATGGGCAACCGGCAGTGCGGTGACACACAGATAGGAGAAGGCCACAAAGAGGGCCGAGCTTGCGAGAAGAGAAGCACTTCCCCGCCCGAAGGCTTCTGCAGTGGTCCAGTCATACTTCATTGGAATAGGGGCCTTGCGTGCGACATGCAGGCGATAGAAACAAAAAGAAAAGGCAACTGCATCAGAGCCACGTGCCGATCACAGCGATCACGAGGGCGAGTGCTGAACTGACCTTCACAAAGCTGCTCGCAAGAGGGGCAGCAATCACCAGCAGCGACAGCGACATCATCACCGCAGAAAGCCACACCAGAAGCCCGGCACCGACGGGATAGATCACCGCGAACCCGAGTCCGCTCAGGCCAAGCAGAGCCAGACCGCCTCGATGCATCCAGCGTGGCGACCGTACGCCGCGACGTTCCCCCTGCCCCGGGGTCGCTGGGGCAAAAACGATGGAGGAGGACGTCGACGGCGAAGCCGCATAGCACAGAGCGGCCGCGATGTATGTGAGACCGAGGAAAGCGGCGGTCATGCTAGAGAGTTCGGGTGAGAACCGACGGTGCGAGAAAAAGGTGGGTATGGTAGCCGGGCTACCAGCGGTAGCGAAGGCGAGCCGTGATCGTGCGCGCTGCGCCATAGGTAGCGTAGTCCTGCGCTCCGCTCACGAAGGTTGAGGCGACGTACTCGTTGTCGAACACGTTATCCGCATTGACCTGAAAGCGAACCCCGTTCCAGTCGTAGTGAACGGTCGCGTCCACCAGTGTGACGGACGGTGCCTCCAGGGTGTTGGGAACGTCTCCGAAGCTCGGTCCAAGATACCGAACGCCGCCACCGACGCCAAGCCCCTGCAGTGGTCCTTCCTGAAGCGTGTAATCTGCCCAGAAGGAGCCCATCTGCTCGCGGACTTGCACAGGCCGCTCGCCTTCTTCTGCCGCCACGACACTTTCGGTGATCTCAACAGCCTGTCGCGTGTAGCTGAGCGTGAGGTCGAGACCGACGCCAAGGCTGGCGACGCCTTCCACCTCGATACCCTGAGAGTTCGCTTCACCCGTCTGTACCTGCTGAAACGATTGCGGGTCGACCTGGAGGAAGTTCTGACGGGTGAGGTCGAAGAGCGCAACGGTCAGGAAGCTGTTTCGTCCGGGCGGCTGGTACTTGGCGCCGACCTCCCACTGTTCGCCGAGGGCGGGATCGAACGGCTCTCCGTTCGCATCGGTGCCAAGCTGGGGAAGGAAGGACTGTGAGTAGCTGGCGTACGGGTTCAGGCCGATCTGCGACGTGTACACGAGTCCGGCCCGACCGCTAAACTTGCGGTCGCTTTGCTCCATCTCACTATCGGACAGGTTCATGACCGTCTCCGTCCGTGCCCAGTCCATTCGCCCATTGAGCGTAAAGATCAGGCGGTCGTAGAGCGTCGCCTGCTCCTGGAGATAGACGCCGATCTGGCGCTGCGTGATGTCGTTGTCAGCGAACGGTGCAGGATCCGCGATGGCTTGACCGTACGTCGGGTCGAAGACGTCGATGGACGGCGCGCTCCCGAAATTCTGCTTCGAGCCGACCGTGATGCGCTGAATGTCTGCGCCGAGGAGGAACGTGTGATCCGCCGGCCCGGTCGTCAGGTTCGCCTGCAGCTGGTTATCGATGGCGAGGCCGTCGAGGTCGCCGAAGCTTTCAAAGAGTGACCGGCTGAGTGTCCGTTCGTCGTTGGCGAGCCCGGCCGCGCTGCCGAAGACGGTCACATCATCGACGTCCACGGAATAGTAGCGAAGCTTCTGGTCGACGCGCCACGTGTCGTTGAATGTGTGCTGGAACAGGTAGCCGGCCGACCACTGCTCCCGGTCGTACTGGTCGACGCCCGGCTCACCGAGATACCGGTTGACGGGGATCGTGCCGTTCGGGTTCGACTCCAGCGTGCCCGAGACCGGGAGTCGCTGCGAGGGCCGCGTCTCATCGTTCTGGTACCGCCCGAGGAGGGTCAGCTTGGTTGCGTCCGTCGGCTGCCAGCTAAATGCGGGAGCGACGAAGATGCGATCGTTGGGAATGTTGTCAACCTGCGTATCCGCTTCTCGAACCAGACCCGTCAGCCGGTAGGAAAACGTCCCGTCTGTACCGATCGGGCCGCTCAGGTCGAGTTGTCCCTGCCAGCGGTTATACGTGCCGGGTTCAACGACAACCTCTCCAAACGGCTGCTGGGTCGGGCGCTTTGAGATGAAGTTGACCAGCCCGCCCAGGCTGCCTGCTCCGTACAGAACCGAGGCCGGGCCTCGCGGGACCTCCACGCGCTCAGCGCCATAGGGCTCCGGGCTGTAGCCGACGGCAAACGACGGATTCCGCAACTGAAGTCCATTGCGGTAGAGTCCTGATGTCGTAGCGTCGAACCCGCGAAAGCGGAGGAAGAACGTGCGCGGTTCAAACCCGAACGTCTCGCCCTGCGTGCCCGGTGTGTACCGGAGCGCCTCGGATAGCCGGTCGAGACCCCGAGCAGCGAGCTGGTCGCGCGTGATCACCGAAACGGACTGTGGCGTTTCCGAGAGAGGCGCGCCAATCTTGGTTACGCTGGACACGTCGCTGGCAACGTAGCCGCCGCGCCGCCCCGTCACGCGGATCTCGCTCAATTCGACAGACTCTTTGGACAGTTGAATCTGCAGCGTCGTCGTCTCGCTCGTCTCGACACGAAGGGAACGCTCCGTCGTGGAATATCCGACGAGACTTGCGCGGACCGTGTACGTCCCAACGGGGACGTCCGTGATCGTAAACTGCCCGTCATTGCCGGTTGCGGCACCGAGCGGCGTATCGACGATCCCGACGTTCACGGCCGGGAGGGGCTCGCCTGTTTCCTCTTCGACGACGGTTCCAGTGATTGTCCCTTGCTGGGCATATGCCGTACTACTTCCAGCCAGCAATAAGACGACGAAGACAATTAGAGTGGAGAAACGAGAAGGCACGGTAAGCTATCGTTATTTAGACTAGTTCTAATCTGTGGTCTCTTACGATACTGTATGCGGCCCCGGTTTTCAATTTTGTCACTTCGATAACTGTATTAAGACAGATACCGATCGGTGCGACGGTGCCCATCACCGCCCTCGGCATCAACGAGGCGAGCGGCTGTATGTGACATGAGCGTTCAGGTCAGCACCAACAGGTCCCAGAAGAAGCATCGGATCAACATTTTCGCTTACCTTAGTTCTCAGTAATAAGGGCCGGCGGATGCCTGTCCCGGTCATGCAGCGAGTGATTTCCCAGTTGTCATCAGCCGGAGGTGTTCAGCTGAATACGGCCGGTATGACCTCGACGTCTCGACCGCGTGCTCCAGCGTATAGGTATGACATCCTCCGAATACGATACCACTAGACTCTACCTCGGTGGGAACTGTAGACTTGATGCGATCGCCGGGCTGCCGTGTTCGACATATCATTTGTATGTTTACCCTCCGGTCGATTCCGCCGCGACGTACGTTCGAGTCTCTATCCTTTCAGGATTCGGTCTCGTGGTCACGGCTCGCTCAGGCACGCAGTTTCCCCATTTCGTCTCCATGAAGACCCTCAGCACGCAGCTCTCCTATTTTCTGCAGAATAAGGAGATCAGGCAGAATCTCCCCATTCTGCTGAAATACGTCGGCTTTCTCGTGGTTGTGATCGTCGTATTTACGGTCCTCTTCCACTTCATCATGCTCTACGCCGAGGGGGAGGAGCACTCGTGGATCACGGGCCTGTACTGGACGCTCACCGTGATGAGCACGCTCGGGTTCGGAGACATCACGTTCCAGAGCGACATCGGTCGGCTTTTCAGCGTGATCGTCCTCATCACGGGTATCGTGATGCTGCTCATCGTGCTGCCGTTTGCGTTCATACGGTTCTTCTATGCACCCTGGCTCGAAGCACAGGTCCGGTCGCGTGCACCGCGCGAGCTGCCTCCGGGTACGGAAGGTCATGTGTTGCTGGTGGCCCGCGATGCCATTGCGCCCGGTCTGATCAAGCGATTGGAGCGAAGCAATATCGATTACGCGTTGGTCGAGCCGGATCCGTCGGTCGCCTCCGCCTGGTTCACCGAAGGTCTGTCGGTGGTCGTGGGGGAGATCGATGACCAGGAGACGTATCGCCGCCTGCGGGCCGACCAGGCGCGACTCGTGGTGGCGAACCGCGACGACATCGTGAATACAAACGTCACGTTGACCGTGCGTGAGGCAGCTCCTCATGTGCCCATTGCCGCCGTGGCTGACAACGAGGATGCGATCGATATACTGGAGCTCAGTGGCGCCACCCATGTATTGCCGCTCAAGCGCTGGTTGGGCGAGCAACTGGCCAACCGAATCAACACGCAACACGCGGGTCTGCATGTTATCGGTGAGTACGAGGACCTCAAGATCGCAGAGCTTCCGGTGCACCGGACGCCGCTTGCCGGAAAGACCATTCGCGAGACGCAACTGCGCGAAAAGACGGGCGTCAGCATTATCGGGGTCTGGAAGCGAGGACGGATGGAGGCTGCTCGTCCCGACACGTTGCTCACCGACCAGTGCGTGCCGGTCGTGATGGGCAGCGCCGAGCGACTTGAAGACCTCGACATGATGCTGTTGATCTACGACGTGAATCCGAACCCGGTGCTGCTCATCGGAGGTGGCATGGTGGGATCGGCCGCCGCCCGGGCGCTGACGGATAAAGACGTTCCCGTCCATCTCGTCGAGCGCGATCGCCGTCGCTGCCGTATGCTGCGTGGCACATGCACGAAGGTGTTTCACGGCGACGCCTCGGACTACCACCTGCTCCACGAGGCCGGCATCGACAGGGCGCCCTCGGTGCTGCTCACCACCAACGACGATGCCGTCAATGTGTACCTGACGTCCTACTGCCGACGGCTGAATCCAGAGTTGCGGATCGTGAGCCGGATCACGCACGAACGGAATCTGGACGCCATCCACCGTGCGGGAGCAGACTTCGTGCTGAGCTATTCGACCTTGGGCGTCGATGCAGTGATTTCGATCGTGAATGGGCGCGAGCTCGTCGTGCTGGGGGAGGGCGTCGACCTTTTCTCTCGCGAACTGCCCCGAACCCTGCACGGCACGACGCTGGGAGAGAGCGGTATCGGTGCGAAAACCGCACTCAACGTGGTGGCCGTCAAGCACAACGGACAGGTCATGACCGATCTATCGCCGGACCTGCATTTGAAGGAAGGCGATACCCTCGTGATGGTCGGGTCCGACGAGCAGATGGACGCGTTCGTTGATAGGTACGAATAGGCATGTTGGTGCGGGGGGGCGATTCGGACGGTGCACCAAGCGGAATGTTGGGGGCAAAGAGGTATTGGTCTTCGAGCGGGCAGCGCCCCGGATATTCTAATCGCTAATTGACGAAAACGGATTGACGGACCGGCGTCTACGCCTGATATTATTTCAAGCGGCAGATCGGCTCGGTCTCGACCGACAGTAGATTCGGTCGACGAGATGTCGCAACGGTTATGCCCCTTCCTCGGGTGGCCCCAAATTACACCGCGAGCCCCGTTCGTTTGGTGCGAGTGCGTTACTAGACGGAACGAACGCGTCTGCGGTCGGCGTTTCTTGGTGATCGCCATGCTGTGTGAGCTGTGAAAGGCGCCCAACGTCGACACTCCACAGACGCCATCTCCGGTGTCTCGCCTCCTATCCCCTTCATCAATCAGTACGACTTTATGTCAAAGGACCCAACGTCACACGACGCTCACGCGGAAGGTACGAGTGAGAGCGGCGGCTGTCCGGTGGTGCATACCAATGGTTCGAGTAGTAAGCGGGCGAGTGCGCCGGCAACGAACCGTAACTGGTGGCCCGATACACTCGACATCGAGATCCTCGACCAGAACGCCCAGGATGTGGGCCCGTGGCTCGGCGATTTCGATTACGCGGAAGCGTTCAGCGAACTCGATTATCACGCCCTGAAAGAGGACATCCACGAGGTGATGACTACCTCGAAAGAGTGGTGGCCGGCCGACTACGGTCACTACGGCCCGCTCTTCATTCGCATGGCGTGGCACGCCGCGGGTACGTACCGCACGACGGATGGCCGCGGCGGCGCCTCGGGCGGACGTCAGCGCCTCGCGCCGCTCAACAGCTGGCCGGACAACGCCAACCTCGACAAGGCTCGCCGCCTGCTCTGGCCAGTGAAGCAGAAGCACGGCAGTAAGATCTCGTGGGCCGACCTGATGGTCCTCGCCGGGAACGTCGCCCTCGAATCGATGGGCTTTAAAACGTTCGGCTTCGGCGGCGGTCGGGAAGACGACTACCAGCCCGACAAGTCGATCGACTGGGGCCCGGAGAACGAAATGGAGACCTGGGACCGGTTCAACGAGAACGATGAGCTGGAGAACCCGCTCGGAGCGACGGTGATGGGGCTCATTTACGTGAATCCGGAAGGACCGGAAGGCACGCCCGATCCGGAGTGGTCAGCCAAGCGCATTCGCCTTTCGTTCGGCCGGATGGCCATGAACGACGAGGAGACGGCGGCCCTCATCGCTGGCGGACACACCTTCGGCAAGGTCCACGGCGCGAATACCGACGACCACGTCGAGGCGGAGCCAGAAGCTGCACCCATCGAGCAGCAGGGCTTCGGCTGGAAGAGCTCGCACGGCTCCGGCAAAGGCGCCGATACGATCACCAGTGGCATTGAAGGTCCGTGGACCGGAGATCCCATTCAGTGGGATTCGGGCTACCTGGATAACCTGCTCAACTACGAGTGGGAGAAGCACAAGGGCCCCGGCGGCGCATGGCAGTGGAAGCCGAAAAACGATGAGCTGAAGGAGACGGTACCGGATGCGCACGATGCATCGAAGAAGGTGGATCCGATGATGCTCACGACGGATATCGCGCTGAAGCGGGATCCGATCTACCGGGAGATCATCGAGCGCTTCCAGAAGGATCCGGCGGCGTTCCAGGACGCCTTCGCACGCGCCTGGTTTAAGCTCCTTCACCGCGACATGGGGCCGAAGGATCGCTACCTCGGGCCGGAGGTACCGGAGGAAGACCTGCTCTGGCAGGACCCGGTGCCGGCGGTCGATCATGACCTGATCGGAGACGAGGAAATCGCCGAGCTCAAGGAGATGATCCTTGCCTCGGACCTGTCGATCTCGCGCCTTGTGAAAACCGCCTGGGCCTCGGCCGCGACGTACCGTGACAGCGACAAGCGCGGTGGGGCCAATGGTGCCCGCATTCGCCTCGAACCGCATCGCAATTGGGAGGCCAACGAGCCGTACGAGCTGTCCCGTGCGCTGATGGTTTTCGAGGGCATCCAGAAAGACTTTAACAAGTCGCGTTCGGGCGACGTACGCGTCTCGCTTGCCGACCTGATCGTCCTCGGCGGGTGCGCGGCGGTTGAAAAAGCCGCGGCCGATGCCGGCTACGACGTGGAGGTGCCGTTCGAACCGGGACGCACCGACGCCACACAGGAGCAGACGGACGTGGAGTCGTTTGAACCGCTCGAGCCGACAGCCGACGGATTCCGCAACTACATGGCGGACAAGCCGGCACAGAACTGGAAGCCGGAAGAGTTTCTGGTCGACCGGGCCGATCTCCTGAACCTCACGGCCCCGGAGATGACCGTTCTCGTTGGCGGTATGCGCGCGCTGAATGCCGTGCACAAGAACGCCGAAGGCCACGGCGTCTTCACCGACCGACCGGAGACGCTCACCAACGACTTCTTCGTGAACCTGCTCGACATGGAGAACAAGTGGGAGCCGGTTTCCGAGGACAAAGAGATCTTTGAAGTTCAGGACCGTGAGACGGGCGATGTCAAATGGACGGCGACCCGTGCGGATCTGATCTTCGGGTCCAATTCCCGCCTGCGGACCATCGCGGAGGTGTACGGAGCCACCGGCGGCGAAGAGAAGTTCGTCCATGACTTCGTCGACGCCTTCTCGAAGGTGATGCACCTCGACCGGTTCGATCTCGCGTAGATCCACGGCGAGACATTCGACGGAAACGAAAAGCCTCGGCCTTATGGTCGGGGCTTTTTGTATTTGAACTCTAGCTTCAACACAGGTCGCTCTTCATTCCAAGTATCCTCTGCAGGCCTCTCTTTGTCGTCACCTCTGGCGCCCATGGATGATGGTGTCGGATCGACTGCGTGTAGGGTATAATATCGCTGTTGGTCTTATTAGTCAGCGTTGCGATATACGACATGCTGCCGTCCAGAGAGGATATGACAGGCATTTCTGGTCGATCAGATCAAGTGGTAGCAATTCATTCCTGACTCAAACCATAAGGCCATATGTCGTCTCCTCTATCGTTCTCTTTCGCCCGCGCTCTAAGCATCGTCTGCCTGATGGCGGCGGTCATTCTCGTATCTGCCTGCGACACGGAGCCGTCGGCCGTAAGTACTCTTTCTGATGCACCGGATAGTGAGTCGTCTCCACTCGTGACGGGTGATAAGGCCCTTGCCGACCTAAGTAGTCATAAACTGGTTTTGGGTGTTGCCGAATATTTGACCGACCCCGCCTCCGGGGAGGCCGGGCGCGTGGAGTGGTTCCAGAAAGACCTGGGCAACGCCAACCTCGGCCACGACTTCGTTTACAACGATCCTCGTGCTACGTGGGATGATGTGGATGACCTGACGTTCGCAGTCAAGCAGGGCGCAACGTCGTCTGACGCCAATCTGACGAATCAGTCCTTCTGGTTCGAAGAGAGCTTCCGGATCTGGGAGAGCGAGCAGTGCTCCGGTCTCGTGCTCGAAGAAAACGTCTCGACGGGGAATACCGGCGTGATCGAAACCTTTTTTGCCGGGGGTGGGATCGATGTCAGTCTTATTGAGGCGGATGTGACTCAGGTTGGTTTTCGGGGCGTCGGTCCGCTCTTCGCTCCCGGTTCTAGCACGCTTGGAGTCGCCTATACGCTGTTTTGGACGGATGCCAGTGGCAACCTGACAGATATCGACGGGAACGGGAAAATCGACGCCGCTTTCCGCGAGATCTACTACAATGATCAGTATACCTGGGCCGACGATGGGACCGAGGGGCCGCAGGCAAACGGCACGTACGTCTTCGACTTCCCGTCGGTAGCGATCCATGAGGCCGGCCACGGGCTCAGTGCAGCGCACTTCGGGTCGATCGGCGTGAAGGACGGGTTCCTGTTCGCGAAGCCGCGCGCGGTGATGAATGCTGTCTACGGTGGAACGCTTCGCGATCTACTGGGCCGAGACGTGGGGAGCCACTGCAGTAACTGGGCCGAGTGGCCGTACAACTAGTATCGACTCCTAATGCAGGATAAGCATTGCATCGCTTGCGTGGTGGTGCGATCGACGAGCGCCCGGGCCCATTGGCTTGGGCGTTCGCATGTTATGGGGAGAAAGTCGAAGAGAACCCAGGACATTCGGGTGAACTGAAGAGCACCGCCCGCCGGTTCATACATGACGCGGCACCCGAAAACGGCGAGAGCGCACGTCGAGGAAGGCCGACCATCCATCCGGTATCGTCGCTTCTTCCATCAGTTCACAAAGCGTATCGTACGGGGGACTTGTCGTGGCGGCAGAGAGGCCCGACCTCTTGCGTGTAACAACAAAAATTTCGCGCTCGTGATAGCTTACGAACTAATCGTCTACTGAACTGATGAAGTGTACTGCGTAGATATGAATCATCTGAATGTCCCATTCGATCACAAGCTTCTGCGCTGGGCCGCTGTGGTGACCTTCCTCCTATCTGGACTATTCGCCGGGCCCGCGCGGGCTCAGTACGGACTGAACCCGACGCCAGACACGCTGACGCAGTCCGTTCTCATCCACCCACCGATTGACGCGACCGGCGAGGGACTTTCGTTAGCGACAAGCGAGCATACGTATAAGCCACATCTCCGTCTCGGAGACCAGCTCGGGCGCGACTTTGGCGTGGAGAAGCTCCAGGAAGATGGAATCGCACGCCCGTACACGCCGGGCACTCGAGGCAAGCAAAATGAGGACTGGTACGGGTGGCGACGAGACGTCCTCGCTCCGTTCGAGGCGACGGTCGTTCGTGTGACTGAGCCCGATACGACGAATCAGCCCGGGACGATGAATCGGGAGGCTCAGCCGGGATTCATCGTGTTCGAGACGGATGATGCCTCCCTGGTCTATGCTCACGTACGGGAGATTGAGGTGGAGAAAGGAGACACCGTTCAGCCGGGGGATGTCGTCGCTAAGGTCGGAAACAACGGGAATTCGCGGGCGCCGCATGTCCATATCGGTGCGTGGACGGGCGAGGGGTCGCTGGGTGGATCGAAAACTGGAGGTACGCCCCTTCAGATTCAGGTTGATCTCTACGCGTCGGAACGGAAATGAGGCAATCTCTTCGAATCCAATCCAATGGGACAAATGGGGTGATGAATCGAGCGACCGGATCGGAGAGATGAAAGCTGTTCTCCGATTGAGAGTAACGCTGTAGGAAAAGGCAGAGGTATGCGCCGCTACTGCTCAACAGTAGCGGGTATGCATGGTTGGATTTACATGCTTCGGCGGCAGGTGCACGACCACGTCGTCTAAATTTAAGACCGTCTCTTCTGACTGTACGCCGACCTACGCTAGCGATTTCGCCTCACGCTTCTCGCTCGACATGGAATGGCAGTCATTTCTCGAAAGCGCGTACCGGTGGCTCATCACGACCGGCGCGGAAATCCTGGTCATTCTCCTGGTGACGGTCATCGCGCTGCGGCTCTTGCGTGCGTTAATCGACCGCTTCAACCGATCCCTTGAGAATGGAAAGCGCGACGGAGAAGCGATAAAGCGAGCCGATACCCTGAGTTCAGTCATCCGATATGCGGCCCAGATCATCATCTGGGTTATCGCGGCGATGATGGTCCTTGGCGCACTAGGTATCGACATCGGTCCGATCTTGGCAGCGGCCGGTGTGCTCGGTCTGGCCGTTGGATTTGGGGCGCAGAGCCTCGTTCAAGACGTCATCAGCGGCTTCTTCATCCTGCTGGAAGATCAGATTCGCGTCGGGGATGTCGTCGATATCGCCGGAAAAGGGGGCGTCGTGGAGCGGTTGAATCTTCGCATGGTCGTGCTCCGCGATCTCTCTGGCAACGTGCACTACGTCCGCAACAACCAGATCGACGTGGTGACGAACATGACGAAAGAGTTCTCCTACTACGTCTTCGACATCGGAATTGCCTATCGGGAAAATGTCGACGAAGCGATCGAGATCATCCAGCGCGTGGGGGCGGACCTGCGAGACGACCCCGATTACCAGGACGATATCCTCGATGACCTGGAGGTGCTGGGGGTCGATCAGCTTGGTGACTCGGCGGTCGTGATCAAGGCGCGCTTCAAGACGAAGCCGATTAAGCAGTGGCGCGTTGGGAGAGAGTACAACCGTCGCATCAAATCGGCCTTCGACGCAGAAAACATCGAGATTCCGTTCCCCCACATGACGGTCTACATGGGCGAGGACAAGGACGGCGCCGCTCCCCCGATGCACGTACAGCTGAATAATGATGGGGAGAGCCAACCATCCGGTAGCACGACGGCGCAGGGGTAAAGTCCGCAGGCTAGCTGCCGGATATTTTCACAGGTGCCTGCGTCAATTTCACATTCCCCTGTCGCCGCTGCTCCCCAGTGCGTGGGAGTATGAGGGTATGGGCGTGTGAGAGTTCGACGTGTCTCGACGTTCAGGCCTCGCCGAAGCGCATGAGACCCTGCGAGGTTCGTTTCTCAATGTCGCGCGAAGACATTCCGTTTTGAAATCAATCTGCCCGGTAGCTAGGTCCGCAGGTAGAGTTTGGGTTTAGCTCGAACATCGGGGCACCCGATGGGGCCGGAAGATGACGCAGACGACGCACCGGCTTCGTAGGTAGAAGATGTCTGTCTACTGGATGATGAGACGGGGCCTGTAGTTGCGATGCCTGAACGTGGTGTCTTGCGTGCTCGCGACGGCTGATATTCCTCATACACAGCGATAACGGCACCATGATCGACTGGGGTTGGATTTCGGGCACGAGCACCGCGAGCCTGATGGTTTTGCTATCAGGGATCGGCATTTACTTTGTCCTGCTGGTGCTCACCCGATTTACCGGGTTGCGGAGCTTCTCGAAGATGTCGAGCTTTGACTTCGCGATCACCGTTGCGATTGGCTCGGTTGTCGCCTCGACGATCCTCGCAAAGAGCCCATCGCTTCTCATCGGGGCGGTCGGGTTAGCGGTTCTCTATGGGATTCAGTATGTCGTCTCGACCAGTCGTCGGATGACTGAAACCGTCGAGCGCATGGTAGATAATGAGCCGCTTCTCTTGATGGCCGGGGAGGAGGTGATCAGCGATCACCTGGATCAGGCGCGGATGACGGAAGACGACCTCCGGTCCAAGCTTCGCATGGCCGGTGTAACGACACCCAGCGAGGTGCTGGCCGTAGTTTTTGAGACGACCGGAGACGTTTCGGTGCTCACGACGAGCGACGAGGTTGACCCGTGGATCTTCGAGGAAGTGCGCGGATGCGGTCGTATCGATTTTTCTCAGGCGAAGAGACAGTAAGGGCGCTCAGGTACGGGACGCTGGCCGAGACTCTCCTCATTCACGACGCGATTCCATGCGAAAGGCTGGCTACTTCCTCCTCGCTCTCCTCTGTGGCGTCATCATTTATGGGAGCGTCGTCGAGCCGAGATACCGTCTCCACGAGAAACCGGTCGAGGCTGAGCTCCCAGGCTTACCCAGAGGCTGGGATGGCCGTCAGATTGCGCTTCTCGCGGACTTTCAGATCGGGATGTGGGCGGGCAACACCGGAGTGATTCGAGACGCGGTCGATCGTGCGATCCGCGACTCCGTTTCGCTCGCGCTTATCGCGGGCGATTTCGTCTACAAGCCCGACTCCTCCCGCGTGCGGCGGGCCGTTGATATCATCCGTCCGCTCGTGGATGCTGGCATTCCGACGGTCGCTGTGCTTGGAAATCACGACTACTCGCTGGCGCACAACACGCCGAAGCGTATCGATCAGTACGCTGCGTATCTCGAGGCGCGACTCGAAGGCATCGGCGCGACGGTTCTGCAAAACGAAGCAACGCCCGTGACGGCAGGAGACGATTCGCTGTGGGTCGTCGGCGTCGGCTCGGTGTGGGCAGAGCTCGCAGATGTGGACATGGCGATGGAGTCGCTACCGGAGGGCGCGCCGCGAATCTGGCTTATGCACAACGCGGAGGCGTTTCGCGAAATACCGGCGGAGCAAGCGCACCTTGCTTTTGCCGGCCACACGCACGGAGGGCAAGTTCGCCTCATCCCCGGAAGGCAAAACTCGTGGCTCGACATCGTTCGTAAAGGCGAGATCATTGGTCACGGATGGGCGGCCGACTCCCTTGGCGCCGCGCCTAATCGCATCTACATCAACCGGGGCATCGGTTTCTCCACCATTCCGATGCGGATCAACTGCCGTCCCGAGCTGACCAAAATTACGCTTCGTCGCTCGGATGATGTCGTGCCGACGCGCGGGCCGGACGAGTCCGACCTGATGGGTTCATAACTTGTCTGGCGGATGGATCGCGAAAAAGAAGGGCAGGATGCTATGCACCGGACGCTTTCATTAGACCCTGTGTTAATTCAGCATTCCTCGGCGCAGCTGTTCCGAAATGGACGGGAGTATGTGGGTATGGGAGTGTGAGAGTGCGTCGTTTTCGGCGGTAATACTGAATCCAAATGATCGTGTCCGGATGCCGTGCCTTGGCTGTGGGGGCGACTCGATCGAAAAAGAGGAAGAGACGCAGAAATCAACGTTTTGTGGCACCTTCACAACCTGTTTGGCGGATGGGTAGCGAAAACGGAAGCGCAGTCGTTTATGGTTAAACGCAGGCCTGAAGGAGGCCTTTCGCAATGACGTAGTTGACCCGGCTCGCGAGATCATCCAAGCTTTGGATTGCGAGCGGAGCGAGGACCGACCGGCGGGAGGTCCGTACCGTTGGATCGCCGGAGGCTGTCGGACAAACAGGTTCTCATAGCCTTCTACGTTGGCGCATGAGCGGAATGTTGACCCATCCGATGCACATCGAGTCGGCGTTGCGCATGGGGGCTTGTAGCAAGATACCGGTTGGAGGAGGGACGACCAGGCGGGCCGATGGGGCAGGGGAAAGTGGCTCGTTCGATGTGCTAATGGGGTACCTCGTATCGCCCCTCCACCGGACTTCCGAAACGAAGGCGTGAAAGGGTGCTTCCGCGTCACAGGAAGCTTTCATTGTCGTCGGAAAAGGAGGATCACGCGGCGCGTCACGTCATAGAGCAGCCTCATGACCGTGAGTTCGCATCGACTGCCCGCGCAACGATCCTACTGCTTTTGAAACGTCTCCATTCGAAACGACTGATATCGCTTGGTACGGTCCTCGTCATAGTTACCGTGCTTCTTGCAGGGTGCCAGGATGATTCTCCACCGCCACTCAAGCGGGTTCTCGATGATGAGGTGCGCACCTACGATGGGGCTCGCGACAGTGTCGTACGGCGGGCGTATGTTCAGCATGAGTGGCAACCCGTCTGGTTGACGAAAGACGGGCCGACGCCAGAAGCTCGGGCTCTTCTTCGTCAATTGTGCGAGGCTCCGAACGAGGGCCTGCCCCGGGAACGATACAACGCGCAGGGGCTCATCGATACGTTGCGGTCTGCCTACATCGACCCGGTAGACGACGACAAGGCGCAATCCGATTCGCTCCGCCGGGCCACGCTCGCCTCCGCAGACATTGCGCTGACACGCGCGTTCTTGCGCTATGCGAACGACCTGAGCGTGGGCCGACTCAATCCGGAGGACGTGCAGGGAACGTGGCACGTCGACCAGGACCGTGCGGCGACCATCGACGTGTTCGAGCAGGCGATGCAGGAGGGCGTTCAACAAACACTCGACGACATCTCTGCTCGTCACCTCGATTACGTCCCGCTGCGTCAGGCCTTCAATCGCTACCGGCAGATTGCGCAGAACGGCGGGTGGCCAACGCTTCCGAGCGGGGTCACTCTCGCACCGGGCGACTCCAGCGAAACCGTGACGCTCCTCCGACGACGTCTCGCTGCAACCAACGACCTTGAGGCGACGGCGAGCGACTCCGCCGCGGTCGCGACCGTCTATGATGGTGCGGTCGAGCAGGCGGTGAATCACTTTCAGCGACGCCATGGACTGGAGATTAACGGCGTGGTCAACGACGCCACGCGAGCTGCACTGAACGTTAGTGCCGACGAACGCGCACGACAGCTTGCTCTAAACCTTGAGCGGCATCGCTGGCTGCCCGAAAACCTGGGGCAAGACTTCATCTTCGTCAACCTGATGGACTTTCGCCTGAACGCATTCCGCGAGGGGGAAGAGGCCATGGAGATGCCCGTCATCGTCGGGGAAAAGGACAAACAAACGACGGCGTTCGCTGACACCATGAGCTATGTCGTCTTCGGTCCGTACTGGAATATCCCGAAGTCCATCGCTATCGACGAGATCCTTCCCAAGGTGAAGGATGATGAGGAGTACTTGGCGCAAAACGACTACGAGGTCGTGAACGCTGCGGGGGACGTGGTCGACGCGTCGCTTCTGAGCAAGGAAGCACTGGAGCGTTATGACGTGCGTCTTCGTGAGAAACCCGGGCCGGGCAACTCGCTCGGCTTGGTCAAATTCATGTTCCCGAATGACCACGACATCTACCTCCACGACACGCCCGCCGATCACCTGTTCGATGCGAAGACGCGAACCTTCAGCCACGGTTGTGTGCGCGTCGAGAGCCCGGATCAGTTTGCGGAGTTTGTCCTCCCCGATGATTGGACGGAGGAGAAGGTTCGGGAGGCAATGAACGCGGACGAACGAAAACGCGTGCGGCTGGAAAAAAGTCTTCCAGTTTACCTCGTCTATCTAACGGCCTGGGCAGAGCCGGACGGCGCCGTACACTTTCGGAGCGACCTTTACAACCACGACGACGAGCTCCGCCGGGCCTTGGATGAGCCAGAGCAACGCCCGAAATCCTGTGCGCAGCTCGACTCATTTCTACAGAAACTCGACGAAGCCGCGAACGAAAATGACGGTCTTCTGACGAGGGTCTTTCGCTAAGCGTGCTCTACGCGCGGACCGTATCTGCTGACGCATCCTCGGCTCTTTCGATCTCCCGCTTCCCGCTATGCTACGCGCCCTGAGCTGCCTACTGGTTCTGGCTTTTGTGTTCATCGGACCCACCGGTGTCTCGACCGGGCAACCGGTCGCGTTCGACGAAGTGGGTCCGCTCACCCCGCGTGAGGCCGAAGCTGAGTCCGACTTCATGCTGCAGGTGGATGACGATGTCGTGCCGTACTCGGTCATGGCCACGTTTGTGATGCCGGGTGAGACGCTCCCGCTGGACGTTCTCCTACCATCCGGAACGAATGACTTCACGGCTCGCGCAGAGGCAGGAGACTTGGATGCCAAATCCGGACGCCCTGGATGGACGTGGACGGCGCCGGAGAAGCCGGGTCTCGTGCCGATCGTCGTCGAAGATGCTGTGAGCGGCGAGCAAATTCGCATCAACGCGTTCGTTTTGACCCCGTTTGATCACGCGAGTAACCGACTCGGGGAGTATCGCATCGGAGCTTACGAGGCGAAGCCGCTTCGCAACGACCCCGCCTATCAGCGGCCGGAAGGGTTTGTGCGGGTGACTAAAGAAAACCGAGACGTGCGTGTCAGCCCTCATTTTCGGCTGCGGCAATTCCTGAGCAAGCAGGTCGACCGTGAGAGCACGTTTCCGCAGTACACCCTCGTTCGCGTGCCGCTGCTCTTGAAGCTGGAGATGATCCTCGATGAGGTCCAGGAGGAGGGATTCGACGTGGAGACTCTGCACGTGATGAGCGGTTTTCGCACGCCCTATTACAATCGCCTCATCGGCAACACGACATCGTACAGCCGACATCTATATGGCGGTGCGGCGGATGTCTACGTGGATGCGAACGGAAATGGGATGATGGACGACCTGACGGGAGACAACCGGGTCACGCGAGCCGATGCCCGCTTTCTGGCGAACGTTGTGGAGTCCATGCGGGACGAGTCATGGTACGAGCCGCTCGTGGGTGGGCTCGGCGTCTATGGCCCGGCGCCGCACCGAGGCCCATTCATCCACGTCGACACCCGCGGCCGCCCCGCCCGCTGGTAGGACGGTGAGGTGTGAGGTTTGAGGTGTGAGGTGTCGGCGTGCGGGCCATTCCATTGCGGGTGATGCGTCAGTGCCCGATGTTGCGTACGGTGAGACCGTGTCCTTCACGTCGCGCCTCGTTTTTGGCTTACGTGCCGCCGTTGGAGCATGGGCTCTCTTTTTTCCATTTGAATCAACGTCGCCGCCGTATCTTCTGGTGGAGGCTGCTCTCATCGTTTTGAGCGTCGTGTTAGGCTTTACCATTGAGCAATGGCACCAGAGTAATGACGTGGAATTGCGTGCGCAGCGCGCGCTCGTTTCCTTCCATCAGTAGATCGAAAACAATCGCGCCTAACTGGAAGACGCCCTCGCCATCTACCTAGAGGCCGTTGAAGATGTTCTTGTTTCACCGTAGGAATTGGCAGCGCTTGTTGAGCCTCTCGATGCATTCGTGCGGGGCACCGGCCGGCATTCGTCACGAAAGGTCGATCCACGCTTCGCCGTTGTCCGACGATTGCATGATGGCGCGCACGATTCGGATGTCGGTCAACCCCTCCGTACCTGGGACGATCGGGGCGGTGTCGTTCTGGATAGCCTGCGCGTCATTGTCCATCTGGCGGGCTTGCTGGTCTCCGCCGGCGGGCGGGAGGCGCGTGCCGTCGCTTGTGCGGCCGCGGACGCCGCTGTACGTCTGGAAGGGCCGCAGCTGGTAGGACCCGTCCGCGCACTCGACGTCCAGGTAGTTCGTCGACTTGCCGAAGCTCGTCTCCCCGCGGGCGGTCACGCCCTCGGGGAATTTCATTTCGAAGGTGGCGAACTCGGGCACCTCGCTATACATCTCCTCTCGCTCGGACCAGAGCCGCCCTTTCACCGAGATCGGTTCCATCTGGGTCGCGTACCGGGCAGCATTGATAGGGTATACGCCCATATCGTAGAGCGCCCCGCCGCCGAGTTCTGCGTCGCGACGCCAGTCGTCCGGGTTCGGGTGCGCCCCGTTGTAGCCCGCGCCGGTTCGCACCGAGGTGGCGGCGCCGTAGGTTTGCTCCCGGGCGTAGCGCATGATCGTCCGGTTGTTGGGCTCGTGCTGGAGCCGGTAGCCGACGGTGAGCTGCACGCCGTTTCGGTCCGCGGCGTCGATGATCGACTGGCATTCCTCTTCGTCCATGGCCATGGGCTTTTCGCACCAGACGTGCTTCCCCGCATCCGCGGCTTTGATGGCGTCACGGGCGTGAATGCCGGGTGGCGTGACGATGTAGACGACATCGATGTCGTCGTTATTCGCTATCTCCGGCAGCGTCTCGTAGCTGTAGACGTTCCGGTCGGGAATATCGTACTTCCGCTGCCAGCGAGGAATCTTGCTCGGCGACCCCGTGATGATGCCGCGCAGTTCGCAGCGCTCCGTTTCTTGCAGTCCCGGTGCGAGTTGGGTGGTGCTGTACGTGCCGAGGCCGCACAGTGCGACGCCAATTGGTTTCTGCCT
This sequence comes from Longibacter salinarum, assembly GCF_002554795.1. Taxonomy (NCBI): domain Bacteria; kingdom Pseudomonadati; phylum Rhodothermota; class Rhodothermia; order Rhodothermales; family Salisaetaceae; genus Longibacter; species Longibacter salinarum. Next base: position 93,249 of record NZ_PDEQ01000010.1, read on the forward strand.
CTGGGGAAGGAGGACTGCCGGTGCGCCGACGGCGCCCAGGGCCAGCGCCGAGCCGGCCTGCTTCAGAAACGTGCGCCGGGAGGAGGACCGTGAGCTGGAGTCGTCTGGCATAACGTGCAGCGTCAGATAGTGGGGAGCGTAGCGATGGAGGTTCGTGCACACGCGTATTTAATACAAAAAACCGCGCCATCGCGTTGCGTCAGGCGTTCCGTTCGGCATCGTCACCTAGCTCCGATTCCGATCCCACCCACCATCCACAATCTACCCATACCAAAAACCCCGGCGCCGCCGCTCCGGCCTTTCGCCAGAGGACACCACCGGGATTTACTAAACCTCTCGGATGTCGAAATCGCCAAAAGGACACCCGAGATCGGCAGTTCGAAATGGGATATAATCAACGGGGAGTCTGTGCGCAGGGATTACCTGATTTCATCAACGGGCTGCGTAATAGATCGACTCACGCCTGGCTTTTGCACGTTGACGGAAGAACGATTCGGAGAGGAAGTTTGGAAGCGAAATATGTGCTTCCTGGCCGGTTGCTTCGTCGCCACGGGGGCCTCGACTTGTGTATAAGTATACTCTTGCTTCGACTGCCCCCCGTCGAATCGATCGGGGTAAAATTTAGTCGCGCGTGTTCCGTCTGGGTTGTACGTATATTCAATATCAAACGTCTCCCAGCTGACGATCTCGTCACGAGTAGCAGCTCTGGGCGTCTTCTCTTTACCCTTCACGGCACGCTGTGCATCGTCTCGATCTGTCACCCAGAGCGATGAAAACTCAAACCAGGATTGCTCGTCGGGATCCCACTGTTCGTACGTTTCTGCCACGTTGAGGCCCTCCGAATCCTTTTCGTGAATCGTGAGCCGGTCCATGTTCTGCCAGCGACCGTTTACCATCTGCTCCTTTAGTATCTGGACTTCACGGTGTTGGTCATCTCGATCCTGGATTGTCGTCCGATGTTTCAGGCTATTCGAGCTTTGAAAATCCTTGATCAGGACGTGTGGTTGTCCGTTGGTGTCGTGCGACTCAACGCGCTGGATATATTCCAGTGTTAGTTCAGGATACTCGGTCGCCCACGTGCTCCACCGGACTCGTTCCTGGAGTCGTCCCTGGTCGTCGTACCGGAGCGTATCTCGGTGCGCTGAGTTGTAATAAAAGCTTCGGTAGGCTTCTGTGTGGAGGCGTCCTTCACTGTCGTACCCCCATGTTTTCTTCCACCTCAGTTCCCATGTTGAATCAGGGTCGCTCCGGTAATAGATGGCGCGCTCCGTGAGAACTGTGCGTTTCTCTGTCTCCGTAGGATTCGTGCTGTCGCACCCGACGAGAAGCAAAAACCCACTGACCAGTAGTATCGGAAGGTACAACGGATGCAGATAGCTATGAAGCATGGGAACGACGCGTACAACGAGAAGGGTGTAATAGAGTTGAGCAAAATGTCTAATGTAATATGCTGGTTTTAACGCTCGGATGCGAGTGTAAGCACATTCGATTCAATAATTATTGAATCAGTGTCATCAAGTAATGTATGGTTGATCATCTGGGACGCTTCTGAAAGTGGAAATTTATTCAGAAGGTGATCCATGTTGTTTTGCATGCCCCAAACAGCAGGGGTGCACCGCAATGCGCCTATTTGGCAGCGTCGCCCAGCTCCGATTTTGATCCCACCCACCATCCACAATCCCTATCCCTCGATCGACGAAAAAAACCCGATGTCGTCACTCCGGTCTTTCGCCAGAGGACAACACCGGGGTCACAGACTCCTCACGAATCAGAGAGCCGAAACGGTTTCTTGAGAACTGCTAGTTCAAGATGGCCCGCGCACGGGGAAAGAGAATGTGGTTCTCCTTGTGTACGTGCCGGTGCATGTCCGACTCGAGGTCCCGCAGTCCATTGATGAGCGCCCGGAACGTCGGGCAGGCCCATTCGGGGGGCGTGTAGTCGTTGCTCAGGCGACGGAGTTTCTGAAGAGCATCGCCTGCTTCGTCGTGCTCCTCGATCATCTGGTGGAGCGGATCGGTGTCGAGTTCGCTGGTGTCGGGGCCGTTCGATCCTTTGGCGGCCGCCTGAATTAGTGGGAAGACGATCTCCTCTTCCTTGCGCATGTGGTCGACGAGCTCGTCGCGCAATTCGGTGAAGACCCCTCTCGCTTCGCTCACCCAGGTTGCCTCTTCGCCGTGCGCCCATTCGACGCGCTCGAAGTGACGGCTGAGACGCGGGAGTTCAGAGCGGAGGAAGTTGTGATGCGACCCGATAATGTGTTCGATCAGCTGATCGAGCGGACGGTCCGTCCACGTCTCTGCGGGCGTCTCGTCAGGCCCGCTCGGCGTACTGACCATCGCTACAACGGCATCCGGGTCGAGGTCTTTTGCTTCCGCTGCTTCACGAAGCGAGCGACCGCCCCCGCAGCAATAGTCGATTTTCAGGGCGTCGAAGACACGGGCACGATCCGGGCGTTCGGCAACAAGATCGCCCACGGAAGTGTCGAGAAGATTTGGGACTGACATAGTGTTGAGATTTGAGGAATGGGAGGGTGTGAGAAACGGCGAGAGGGTGAAAGGACGAAACGAGAAGGCGAAATTTGGAGTGCGGAGGGCGAAATGTGGCGACAGGTACGAGAGGGTCCGCGGGGTATGTCGGCTTTGGAAAAGTGGGGACCGATTGGTGGCGCCGATTCGGTATCGGAGTCAACCGGATCCGCAATCCTCAATCCGCAATCCCGAACCATTTCGCAATTCGCCCTTCCCATTTCGCAGTCGCTAAAAGTCTTTTTTCTGGAAGCCGCGCAGGGCGATCGCGAGCGGGATGACAACCCACAGCGCCAGGGCACTGAAGGAGAGCGCCATGCCCCACGCGCTGCCGAAGAACTGCTCGAAGATTGCGCCGGTGTAGCCCATCAGGGCGGAGATGTCGAACTGCAGCATCAGCAGGACGCGGCCGAGGTCGATCGGATTGAGCATCGTAAGGCCGATCATCGGTTTCTCCAGCGGATAAGCGGTGTAGGTGCTAGCGATCACGAGCACGAGTCCGTCGTAGATCACGGCAAAGAACAGCCAGCCGATGACCGAGACGGCGAGGCCGCGCACCTTGTCCTGCACGTACGTCGAGACCAGCGCGGCCAGACCGACGAACACGAACGTGAGTATGACGCCGATGCCGAGCAGGAGCGCGAGCTCCACCCCGTTCCCCGCGACGGCACCGCGCAGGACGAACGGAAGTGCGACGCCGATGACGAAGCTGGCTGCGAGCGGCACAGCGAGGCCGGTATACAGGCCAAAGAAGAGGCTCGACCGGCGAACCGGCTGCGACAGCATGAGCTCGGTAAACTCCCGGGCGTTGTACAGATACATCGTCCCGAAAATGGCGCACACCAGCGGGACGAGGAACAGAACAACGTTCATTAGCCCAAGCAGGACCGATTCGCTGCTGCCGCTGAAGCGGAAGAAGCCCTCCGCGGCGAGAGCGAAGAAGACCGCGTAGGCGAGCACGCCGTTGTTGCGCAGGACATCGCTCAGTTCGTACGAAAAGATTTTGGCACTCGAGGAAAGCGCCGATCGGGTGGTGGAGAGGGCCGTCATATCTGGTTGCCTTGCATCAGGTGGGCGATGGCGCGTTCGAGGTTGTGGCAGCCGGTCGATTGCTTGAGGTCGTCGATCGGCCCGTTGAACTGAATGGTGCCGTTGAGCAGGAATGCGAGGTGGTCCGCCAGTTCTTCCAGCTCGCTCATGACGTGCGAGGTCAGGATGAAGGTGGTACCGGCCTGTCGCTCCGCCTGGATTTTGTCTTTCAGCACGCTGCTGGCCGTCGGGTCGAGACCGGCGGTCGGTTCGTCGAGGATGACGAGGTCAGGGCGAAAAAGGAACGCCGTGACGGCATTGACCTTCTGCCGGTTGCCGCCGGAAAGCGTCCGGATCGGCTTATCCAGCTCCGGTGCCAGGTCGAAGGCATCGATGAGCTCCTCGTCGGTATTTTCGGGGTTGCCGCGCAGATCTTTCAGCATTGCGATAATCTCGCGCGCCGTCAGGTTTTCCGGAAAGGGGGCGCCCTGTGGCATGTAGCCGATCCGCTCGCGGTATTGCCAGCTTCCATCGAGCGTCGTCCCGTCGATCGTGACGGTGCCGGCGTCCGGTCGCACGAGGCCAAGGATGCACTTGATGAGCGTCGTTTTTCCAGAGCCATTCGGTCCGACGATAGCGGTTATGTCCCCCTTCGCTACGTGCGTGGTCACTCCGCGGAGGACACGTAGATCACCGAATCGTTTTTTGAGGTTCTGAAGGTCAATCATGGAAGGGGCAGGTGCGGGCCGAGGCACAGGCCGAAGGGGCGACCGGTCGGCCGTTTGGGTGCGGAGGGCAGAGAGCGTCATGGGCGGAGAGGGAGGCGGTGCATGGAGGGGCGAGCGTCGACGAGCGTCTCGGGCGTGATCGTGGGGACCACGCGTTCGGCGGCATCAAGCAGGTCGACGAAGAGGCTGCGCATCAGGATGATGCTCGGCTCGTTCTTCTCGATGAGGTAGGCGAAAAGGCGCACGGGGCGATAGGGCACGTCGCCCACGCCGTCGCGGTCAAGATCGTAGCCGGTGTAAGCGCTCCAGTAGTTGCCACGGAACGTGTTCGGGTTCTGCTGGCTGTTTGTCGTGACATCGAAGGAGTTGCCGATGAAGTTATTTTGGGCAAACAGGTTGTCCTGCGAGTTGGCCAGCACCTTCGCGCCCCAGCCGTTATTCCGGAACGTGTTTCCCGTTACCTCCACGCGCGTCGAGTTTTCAGAATAGACGCCGATGGTGTTCTCGATGAACTCGTTGCCGGAGATGGTGCTGTCGTAGATGTCCTTGAGCAGAAGTCCGTAGGCGGCGCTTCCCCAGTTGCGGACGAAGCGGTTCCCGATCATCTCGACGTGGCGCGTAAACATCACGGCTACGCCGGCGCCGTTCTCGCGAAACAGGTTGTTTTCGTACCGGCAGTGGTCCGAGTACATGAAGTGGAGCCCGTACCGCAGATTGTCCTCACTGTGGTTGTTGGTGACGGTGCTCTCTTCGACGAACTCGAAGTAGATGCCATCGCGGTGGCCCCTGACGGTGTTGTTTTCGATCGTCATGTCGCGCGAGTACCAGAGCTGGATGCCGTTGCCGGCCATGGACTCGCGGTCCTGGTACGCCTGTAGCTCATTGCCTGCGATGCGGCAGCCCTCGGATTTGCCGATCCAGATGCCGAAGAAGGCGTTGTCGAGCCGGTTATTTTCGATGACGCATCCTCGGCTCTGTTCGACTTTAATCGCGGCGCGATCTTCCGTGAAGCTCGTGCCCACGTTGCGGAGGTCGAGGCCTCGGATCGTCACGCTATCGGCGCGGACGTGGATCAGCTGCCGGTCCTCCTCGCCGTCGATGACGGGACGCCCGGTGCCTTCGAGGGTTAGGCCGGGCGTCTCGATCACGATCGTCGGCTCGCGGTACGTGCCGGGGCGAACGGTGATGTGGGCGCCGGGTCGGGCCTGTTTGATCGCCTTGGAAATGGTCCGAATCGGGCCATCGGGGGAGACGGTGAGCGTCTGCGGCGTCGGTTGGGCCTGGGCCGGACCGACAAGCAGAACGGCGGCAGCCAGGAGGGCGATGGCAGCTCGAATGTCAGGGAAGCATCGTCGCATGAGAGGGAGGGCGAGGATATAAAAGGAGGGGCGGATCCGCTACGAACCGGAAAAGGGCATCTGTCTGAGTCCGGTGTGGCCGGTCGGCATGCTGTGGTGCCCGCTCGTGTGGGAGGAGTCGGCGTTCCGTTCGCGGACCATCGTCCTGAGGTGATCCCATTTTGTCACCGTGCCGCCGGTGGAGTCGGCAACGGTTTGGGGGGAGGATGCCGATGCGGAGAAGGCGGCCACATTCATGGCCATCGGGCTGCGGAGCGTTCCCCCCTGTATGAAGAAGGCGTCGTCGACATTAATCAGTGTGCCGGGCCGTTTGTAGTCCGAGACCCAGAGCGAGTGGATGTCCACCTTGTTCGGACCGGTGTTTTCGTTCACGAAGCCAGCGAGGCACTCGACGGAGTCGAAGGTGTAGGTCTTGCCTGTGGTCGTGACGAGCTCAGCGCCGTATCGCGCATCGGCAATGGTCATTCGGCAGAAGGAGCAGGCGTCGTTGCCATACCGGATGGGTTCCGGCTCCGGCGAGCACCCGAGCAACAGGGCCGTAAGTGCGGCAAATAGAAGCGAGCGTAGCATCATGTCAGGCCACCGATGTCGACGAGGAGGAAGCAGAAGAGGCCGAGGGATGCACGTCAATGGAAGCATCCGTGCTCGCAGGGGCGGACGACGGCGCTGTGTCCGTATCCGAGGCGTTTTGATCAGGCGTGTCCGCCCAGAATAGTTCGAAAGCCGTAAGGCCGCATGCCGCTGCACAGGAAAGCATCATGATGATGCCGCCGATAGCAGGCCAGGAGCCGGCGGTGATGTTGAGCATTTGCTTCGTCCCGAGGATCGGCGGCATGTACGACATGCCCGGCACCTTGATGGCTGCCTCCGGATTCAGGTCGTGCCCGTAGTCGTAGGCCCAGATGTAGAAGTCAACCATACCGGCGATGGCGAAGAGGAGGAAGAGGGTGGCCCAGAGGGCGAGCGCCCAGCGCCGGTTGATGAGCGCGACGCCGAGACCGAGCACCATGAGGCCGGCGATGATCCACGGCATGTAGACGAGCTCCGGAATCGTGTCCGGGTCGATCTCTTTCATGCCGATGTAGTGATTCAGGCCGTTGATATTTTGGAGGTCGTTCGGGTTTTCACCGGTGACGGTGTGGACCCAGATTTCCATCCCCAGACCTTCGGGATACTGCGGCGCATCCAGCGAGATCTGCCAGATGGGAAAGATGTAGACCGCCACGAGGGCGATCGCTGCGATCGCTACGGCCCATCGCGTGCGGGATTGGAGGGGAGCGGACCATTGCATAGAACTGTGGGGAGAGGTGAATGAAGGTGAGCCTTGTACACCGAGTCTGCCGCCGTCCCGGCAGGTTGTGCGGACCTGCCGGGTGGGAGCAGAGAGATGTGTTATTTAGACAAGAGCTGAGAGCCGGGACGCTCCTGGCCGGCGTTCGAAGCGAGCGGCACGTCCGATCCTTCCGGGGAGACGCGGACGTAGCCCTGCATCTCCTGGTGAAGCGCGGAGCAGAAGTCCGTGCAGTAGAAGGGGAAGACGCCGGTCTTCGTGGGCGTCCACTTCAGCGTGCGCGTCTGGCCGGGCATGACCAGCACCTCGGCGGTGTTGGCGCCCTGGACAGCAAAGCCGTGCGGGATATCCCAGTCCTGCTCCAGGTTGGTCACGTGGAAGTAGACCTCGTCACCCAGCTTGATACCTTCGATGTTATCCGGAACGAAGTGGCTGCGGATCGCGGACATGTAGACGTGAACCTCGTTCCCGCGCCGTTCGATACCGGTTTCGTCTTCGTTCAGTACCTTGTACGGGTTGCCGTTCTCCGTCTTGATGTCGTAGATCTTCCGCTGCTTGTCCTTGATCATGTCCGCCGGGATCGCCTGGGCGTAGTGCGGCTCACCGGATGTCGGGAAGTCGAGCAGAAGCTTCATCTTGTCGCCGCTGATGTCGATCAGCTGTGCGGAGTGCCACAGTTCGGGACCTGTCGGCAGGTAGCGGTCCTTCGTGATCTTGTTAAGCGCGACCAGGTACTGCCCGAACGGCTCCTGACTGTCTCCACCCGGAATCATGAGGTGACCCGGGGAATAGTAGGTGTCGATTCGGTCGACGACCTCCGTTTTCTCGATGTCCCACTTCACGATCTCAGACGAAATGAACGCGGTGGTGTAGGCGTATCCCTTGCCGTCGAACTCCGTGTGCAGCGGTCCGAGGCCCGGATTTTCGACCTCACCATGCAGCAATTCGTTGTAGTTCAAGACCGGAATTCCGTCGATGTCTTTCGCAAAAGACTCGCGCTCGATGGCGTCGATCATCTTGTCGAATGCAAATACCGGAATGATCGTCGAGAGCTTGCCGCCGGCAATGATGTACTGGCCCGTCGGATCGACGTCCACACCGTGGGGCGATTTTGGCGTCGGCAGGAAGTAGACCATGCCCGGGTTGTCTGCGGGGTTCAGCACGCAGACCTCATCCCGCATTTCAGATTCCGCCAGACCGGTATCGTGGTTGACGTGGTTGTGGGCGTGTTCGCCCGGCACCATGCGGCACTCCCCATTGTTGGCGTACTCTTCCGCTTTGCGCCAATTCACCGCCGCGATGAAGTCCTTGTCGTTGCGCGAGGCATTCTTCTCGAGCATCGTGTTCGCTTCCTCGCTGTTGTAGCTCGTGAAGAAGGACCAGCCGTCGGACGGGCCTTTGCCTGCGTGGGAAAGGTCGTAATCATATCCCGGTACGAGAATCTGGAAGCTGACCTCCATTTCGCCGGGTTTGTCGGCGCGGATGAAGGAGATCGTTCCGTTGAAGTTTTCCTTGTAAGAGTCGATGGAGACATCCTGGTTTTGCAGGTTCTCCTCGTCCATCGGAATGCTAAAGCGCGTTGCCGCGGACACGTACTCCGAGTTCGGCGTGACGAACGCAGACGCGTGGTTACCTGCAGAGTTTGGGATTTCGAGAACTTCCGTCGTCTCGAACGTCGTCAGGTCGACGCGTGCGATTCGCGGGGTATTGTTCTCGTTGATGAAGAGCCACCGGCCGTCGGGTACACCGTCGGTCTGCGAGACCTTCGGATGGTGCGCATCGCCCCATGGCACGAAGCCAAAGGACGTCTGGAGGAGCGGACGGGTGTCTTCGGAATAGCCGTACCCGTTCTCGCCGAACTGCGAGAAGACGGGCACGGTCTTCAGGTGGCGACCGGACGGGAGGCCGTAGATGCCGAGCTGGCCGCTATACCCGCCGGACATGAAGGCGTAGAATTCATCGTGTTCGCCTGGCGCGACGTAGACTTTTTCGGCCGCATCCGAGTTCGACGCGTCCGTTGAGCTGGTCGATTGGCATGCGAACGCAAAGGAGCCGGCAATCAACAGCAGAGCCGCGCCTAAGGCCGTTCGTTTAATGGATTGGAAAGACATGGTGTGGGAGAGATTGGTGAAAGGTGGGAGGATCGATGGGGCGTTGGAGGCTACTTGGCCTGCTGCCGGAAATACTCGAGCAGTGCGCGGGCTTCCTCGCGTGACAGGTTTTGATTTGTCATCATCACGCCGTATTCGGAGAAGAGCTTGCGGGCTTCGGGATGGTTCTGCACCATTTCCTCGGGGGCAAGGATCATGTTCATGATGAAGGCCGGATCGCGGCGTTCGGTGATGTCGCCAAGCGCGGGGCCGACATGCTCGCCGTCAAGCAGGTGACAGGTCTTGCAGCGCACGTCGAAGAGCTCCTTGCCTTCGGCGGCGAGCTGGTCTTCAATCGGACCGAGATCGACCGACTTGACCGGACCGACCGTCGTGGTCTCGTTTGAAGCCGAGCCGTTTGCCTCTTCCGAAGAGTCAGACGAAGAGCCGCCGCAGGCCGCGAGGCTCAGGGCGAGCACGAGAAGGAGCGGGAGGGTAAGCAGTCGAGTCATCGCAGGTCACAAAACAGTGGGAGGGAGGCCAAAGGGAGAGCAGGAGATCGTGGTCTCGCCCGTTCTATTCGGTTTTCAGAGTCTCCTATCCGAATAAGAGGTATTGGTTGCACTTGGAGTACGAAGAAACGACGAAGGGGCGGATTTAGGCCGGCTATTTTGCTTGTGGGGAGATTCCCCACGGATCGAAACGTCTCAATAAGGACTATGAAAGACGAATTGGAAACCGGCCTCATCGGCGTTTAGGCAGAGTGAAGCTAAAAATTCCTGGGAACCCGCGTCCCTTCTTTTAATATAGACATGCGACTCCGAATTAAATTGGTATGATTCATTCCTCCCTTCGTCTTCTCCAGTCGATCATGCTTCTCTCGAAAGGATGTGAACACGGTCTGCGTTCAATGCTCTACCTATCTCTCCGCGAAAATGGGGAGTACGTGTCCATCCGAGAGATCGGCGATGCCCTTGACATCTCATCCACGTTTCTGACGAAGGTCTTCCAGGAGCTCAATGACGCCGGTCTTGTCGACTCGCGGCGGGGACGGTACGGTGGCGTGACGCTCGCCCGCGAGCCGGATGGCATTACGCTGTATCAAATCGTCGCTGCCGTGGATGGCGAGTCGCTTTTCACGGAGTGTGTGCTGGGTCTTCCAGGCTGCGGCAAGGAGAAGCCCTGTCCGTTGCACCGAGAGTGGGCACGACAGCGCGACCAGCTTGAACTGATGTTTCGGCGGATGACCATGAAGGAAATGGCCGATCGCGCCATCGACCGCAATATTCGCATCACGGCCGAGGCGATCATCGACGAGATGATGGCCTCTGAGGATCGGGAGGAGCAAGAGTGAGCCACAGCTGGGCGACCGGGTGTGGGCTTTACGTCAGAGCTGGAACGGAGGGCCCACACCTTCTTCGATGGGGCGGGGCGGAATAAAACCAAACAAGCGTCGCACGGCCGTGCGACGCTGTGTTGCCCCTGTTGAGCGTTGACAATCTGTTTGGTAGATAGATCGAAAAACGGACGAGCCGTTGTTCGAGCAGATTCATAGGTCTGCTCCTGATATTTTCGCGATGACGCAGGAGGCACGGTACGCGAGATCATCCGAGTCTTGTATTGCGAGCATAGCGAGGACCGACCAGCGGGAAGTCCGTACCGTGGGATCGCCGAAGGCTGTCCGCCAAACGGCTTCTGCTAGGTTCACCTCAGCCCGTTAACACTTCGACACCTTAGCAACACCCCATCGTAGACCGGTTGTTATGTCCATGTCTTCCCCTTCTGCACCGGCGATCGACCCCGAGTCCAAATCCACAGCGTCTGTTCGGGGGCGCCAGACGAGTCAGTCGATGGCCGTATGGCTCGGTGCCCTGCTCTGCTTCGTCCTTGCAGGAAGTACGGGCGCGTTTTTCCGGGCCGCGCCATGGTTTGGATGGACGGCAGGCTTCGATCTTGGTAACGTGCGGCACGCGCATTCGCATCTGATGTATTTCGGCTGGGTCATGCCTGCTGCCATGGCGATTCTGGCGACGCACCTGTCATCGCGCCGAATTCGCACGCTGGGATGGGCGACACTCTGGCTCGCCGCGCTCTCATATCCTCCGTTTTTTCTGTACGGATACGGGATGGCCACGGTGGGTAGCATGCAGCTCCCACTCTCCGTCATTCTCGCGACGGCCAATTTACTGGCGTGGTACGTTCTAGCCGGCTTTTACGTCATGGAGCGGGGAAAGGCCCCGGACGCCGCCCGCGGATTTTGGGATGGGGCCGTCGGATTGCTTGTGCTCTCATCGATCGGCGCATGGGGGCTAGGCGTGGTGCAGGCGATTCGGCCCGAGAGTTCCTTCTGGTTCGCCGCGGCTTTGCACCTCTTCCTCGATCTTTTCGCCCACGGCTGGATTCTGTTATTTGTCCTCGGGTGCGCCGCTCTCGCGCTCGATTCCTCGGCATCGCTGCTCCTGCGTTGGAGCCGGCGCCTCCTCATCGGAGCCGTTCCGTTTACCTTCGTGCTCAGCATCCCACCGTCGCTCGTTCCGCCCTCGTTGAACGTCGTCGGTGCCCTCGGCGGGTTGTTCGCCGGCATCGGCGCCCTCGGTGTTCTCGTCGCGCTCCTGAGAGCATGGGGGCAGCGCGATGACGGTGGGTTCTGGCTGCCCGGCCTGATCGCGTTCCTCGTCGTCGCCCTCGCCTGGATTGGCATGAGTATCCCCGATGTGGGCGCCTGGGGACTCGACGCCGGCCTCCGCATCCCGTACCTGCATATACTGCTGCTCGGAGGCGCCACGCTTGGGCTCTGGTCAGCCGCGCGGGCCACGTGGGGGCCAGGAGCTACGCCGGGGCATGGCCTCTTCGTTGTCGCCTCGGTGTTGCTCCTTGTCTCCCTCTGGCCGCTGACCGGGATTTTTCCCGGCGCCTGGCGTGGGAGCTGGGTGATGCGCGCGGTACTCGCGGGAGCGGCAGCGCCGGTTTTGGCGGCCGTCTACACGGTCGTCCGGCTGGGGGTGACGGCTCGCTCCACGTGAGCCAATACGTGCATTTCGCAGCAGCCGCCAGATTGGCTCTGGTTATCCGCGAGACGCGATGATCTGTTTCCATTACATAATAAATTGCCCTCGTCATCTGTCTTCCAGAGGACGAGGGCAGCGCGATGCAGGACGGAGCGCCCAGTCGTTTACACGGTTTCTGGCACGCTCCAATTCTCACTGAATGAGTGGGTGAACGGCACCTTATTGCTCGATTTTCGAGATGTCTACGTTAGCAGGATCGGTCTCTTCAGAGGTTTCTTCGCTTCCGGTTTCCGACTCATCTTTTTGGACCGGAGCGTCAGCCGCTGCCTCGTCGTTTTTCTCTTCCCATTCTCGGTATACGTAAATGGCAATCATTTCCGAGTCATTATCCGACGGCGTACCGAAGAATGCTGCGGCTATCTGCTCACCCGTGCCAGCCTCTTCGTAGTTTCGAAAGAGGACGCCATTCGCTCCAATTGCAGCAGCTTCCTCACGGGCTTTTTCGAAAAGATCCTCTTGGTCAGTCCACCCTGATGAGCCGGAGAGATCGATTAATGCCATTTTTTCGAACTCACCCTCAATGTCTTCTTCTTCGAGATAGACCTTGACGATTGAAGGGGGAATGGGATCGCGTTCCGTATTATTCAGACGCGATACGCTAGACGTAACACAGCCTGTCAGACCGACGCAGAAAAGAAGAAGGTAGGTGACGAGTGTACCGCGCATTATACTAGAGTTGTGTATTTGTACATCGAGGATATTTAGAATGTATATGGTGACCTCGGAAATTTTAGGCTTCGAATAACAAATACTATTGAAATATTTGTGCCTCCTCTTTCTGTAAAAGCGGGGTGCATATCTGTCCAATGGTAATAAGGCTTAAAGATCCTACTCCTTCATTGATGCCTCTTTGGTCTGGCGGTTGATTTCTGCCAGGCACAGGTGTTCTCAAGAGAAATATTATTTATTCTGAGTCCGAGCAGATGAAGTCATTTTTGGTCATGCGTGAACAGGATGCGCATGCCTTTAACGAACGACCAAATGCCGGCTCCTCCGGCGAAGGTGCCAGCGACAATCATCGGCACGCCGATGGCGTCAATCGGGCTATTGGAGCGAAGGGCGAATATGCCACCGACGATTAACATAACACTGCCGCTTATTCCTAGCAGTCCGACCATCGTGTAGGCAACGCCGTCGATACGCTGTTCGCCGAAGGGCGCGGATGAAACCGACGCGGTGTAGAGATCTGAATGCGGATCGCAGACCCAGGTCTGCTGTGCCGTGGACCGGCTCGTCCCCGAAAACGCAGGCGAAGGAGGCAGAGGATTGACGATGCAGACCGCTGCAGGTTGCTCTTCAGCCCGTTCGGACTGCGCGTACGATTCTCCCGGTAGGAAGATGAGGCCGCCGACGAGGAGAGACAGGGCGAATCGTACGGTCGAGTAGAGGTCAACCCGAGATGAATGAGCATACGAAGGGCAGGCCATCAGTCAGAACATGTTCTGAACGGTTCGTCGAATACAGGTGTAAATATACCCATGTACTCGACGGCAATCTACCCGTGTCGCTGTGATTCTGACGGTGGTACGGTGTCACTACGTTGACCCGTATCAGGCTAGCTCTTCGACCGGTCCGGGGGCGCGGACCGCCTCGTGCAGGCTCCACACACCGAGGAAGCTGAGCACCGCGAGATCGACGAAGAGAAGAGGCGCAAAGACGGGAGCGCCGAAGACAATCTGATCCCAGAGCGTGGCTCCGCTCGGCTCGGTCCAGATCGGGGCGATGTGCAGGAAGAAGCCGAGAACGCCGACCCCAGCGTTCGCGCCGAGGACGATGTACGCGAAGTGGATGTCGCGATCGTTCGGCCGCTGTAGCAGAAGCATGGCCAGCGAGCCAACCGCGAAGGCGGCAACGATCACGGGGATCCATTCCGTCGCATAAAAGAAGGCGTTTTGGGCGTGATCGGCGAGGCTCAGGGCGAAGTTGCCGACCCAGCCGCCCCACGCCATGAAGACAACCCATTGTGCCCACTCGACGCTCGCTCCATCAAGCCGCCGGTTCATGATCAAGAGAAGTCCGAGTCCGGCGAAGGCGAGAGGCGCGATGAACGGCGCCGAGTAGACCAGGCTCTTCAGGGTGGTGGCTTCGAAGAACCAGGCTTCCAGGTGCCATCCGAATCCAATCACGCCCACGGCCACGCCCATCCATCCGACCACCTCGCCCGTCCACCAGGAGGCCCTCGGAAATCCGGATGAGCGCCCCCACTGCATTCCCACGCTGACGGCCAGAGCGACCGTGCCCGCAGCCGTGTAGACCAGCGGCACGTATTCGCCCCAGTGCGCGAACTCGTTCAGGGAATGCGCAACGTAGATATCGGCAATCAGGAAGCCGATGTTCGACAGCACGAACGCCTCGAGAAGAAACGTTCGATTCGAGAGTATCGGATGGTCGAACCACGAACGGGAGTCGTCGGACATAGCGGGTCGAGAGCGGAATCTCAGAAGGGCGAGAGCCGGGCGCAGTCCTTACTCGGAGGACGCGGCGGCCGGCTGTGGCTCCTCGTATCCGATATCGTACTCGTCGACCGAGATGCCATTCTTCTTTGCTGCATCGCGGAGCTTGACCCAGTAGTGCAGGAGCTCATAATTGCCGTGCCACTGGACGTAGTCGGCGCCATTCATAAACGCACCGTGCTTCGCTGTCCGTCCGTAGTAGTGCCAGAAGTCAAAGATGGCGAACTCGAGCTCCTCGTCGAATGGCTCCTCCGAAAGAACGCCCTCGTCGCGAAGCTTTTGAACGAGCGACATGTACGTTTCGACCTTCTCGTTTGTCGCTCGTACAACGGCCTCTGCGCCTTCGTAATACTCGTCCGTGTGCTGTTGTGTGTGGCAGTTTGCGCAGGCCTCTTTCATCGCGGCCTGTCCCTGTGCGTAGGTCGGTCGTTTCTCCGAGACCGGCGCGAAGAGCCACCAGGAGAGTCGCTCGGTGACGTCATGTGTGGCTGAGAGATTGCCTTGACCGCTCATGTGGCACGTGGCGCAGGTCGGCGCGGGCATATCTTCCACAGTGAGTTCGGACGGGTCCACGTCCATATTGAATTCGTCCTTGTACGTCGAATAGATCACGCCGTGCTTCGACTCGCGGTAGATCTCGAGCTGCGAGTGATCCGGTCCCATGTGGCACGACCCGCATGTTCGTGGCTGACGCGCAAATTCGACGGAGGCACGGTGCCTCGTGTGGCACTGCGTGCACTGCCCGATGGAGCCGTCGTCGTTCGGTTTTCCGATCGAGTGACAGCCTTCGCACCCAACCTGGGTTGCCGCTTCGCCCTCAAGACGGGCGAGTTCGTTCGGCGGACGCTTGACGGCCCCCTCGTGGAATTTCTCCGACCGCTCGATCTGCTCCTCTGTAAAGTCCTTTGAGCCGTGAACAGCTGCCCAGGCCGGAGCGCCATGACGGCTCCGCGTGAATTGGCGATAGGCGTCTGCGTGGCACTGCTGACAGTTTTTGGACGTCAGAGACTGGCTGATTTCGAATCCACGGTGCTCCAGAACCTCTTGCCCTTTCTGAGGACGGTGGCAATCCAGGCAGTTGACGCCCTCCTGCACGTGCGGACTCCGCTCGTGGGCTGTGACGATTGCCGGCGTTTCCTGTCGGTGGCACGAGGCGCACTTTCCGGTTGCCTTTACGAGCTCGGCCGTGGGCTGCTCGGTTTCGATGGAGGGTCGGTTGGCCGAGAGGAAGAAGGCGGCGACGACCAGACCGCCGGCGATGACGACGGCGAGGAAGATCGAACGGAAGGAGCTCATGGCATAGAGGAGCAGGCGGACAAAAAACACGCGAGCTACCGGAGATGCCGAAGAGACCGTTCCCGGGCAAAAGGAGGCCTCGCTTATTAACCGGTAGATGGAATCCAGAAGGTGAGGGGAAGCAATGTATGTGATCCGTTACACAAATGCAGATTTCGTGATGGCGCGCAGTTCATAGAAAGCCTGCACTTCCCAGAGCTTCACGACTTGGTTCGAGACGGGTGCACAGGGTTTGGGGGATGGGGGAGAGGGAGAATGGGGGAAAGGGAGAATGGGGGAAAGGGGGAGAGGGCGTGATACTTCATTTTGTCTCTGGCGAAGGTGTGACACCAAATTGTCACAGCTAGACAATCTCGAAGAGAAAGGGGGAACCGGTCGGGTGACGAGATGGCAGTAGCAACGGCTTCGTTAATTTCGCGCCTCGCTCGCCAGAAACAGCGATGTGCAAAGACGCGGTTGCATTTTGAGGTCGATACTGACATTTTGCGGTAGGGATGACCCCACGCGAGTGGGGATAGACCCTTCTGGGTCTTGGCCCGCAAGCACGTAAAACGGATGACCCCACGCGAGTGGGGATAGACCGCAGATCCTGCGCTCGCATATGCGCCTCACCGTGATGACCCCACGCGAGTGGGGATAGACCCTTGTAGGGAGCAGCCATGTTATTGCGTGTTAGGATGACCCCACGCGAGTGGGGATAGACCGCGACTGGAAGAGCTTGGCATTAGCAATACGTCGATGACCCCACGCGAGTGGGGATAGACCTCATATCAGTCAGTCGGTCATTGGAGTGCGTGCGATGACCCCACGCGAGTGGGGATAGACCCGCGAGAGTGGCCGGTTCTAGATGCCCTCCTGTGATGACCCCACGCGAGTGGGGATAGACCCTCTGCGATGGACTCATCCGTGATGCTTCGGCCGATGACCCCACGCGAGTGGGGATAGACCCCATTGCCAGCTGTAGCGAGGGTGCGGGCGCCTGATGACCCCACGCGAGTGGGGATAGACCCAGCCACCAGGCCAAACAGGCAGCCGAGAAGCTGATGACCCCACGCGAGTGGGGATAGACCCTCTTGATTGATTGACTGGAAAATGCCCAGCCGGATGACCCCACGCGAGTGGGGATAGACCCCAGACGGTGCATAGCGCGTGCTTATTTACAGCGATGACCCCACGCGAGTGGGGATAGACCCTCATTGTGATCCGTGGTTGTTAGGATGCGCGTGATGACCCCACGCGAGTGGGGATAGACCCCGGATGCTCGGTGCTGAGGCAGCTACGGCGTTGATGACCCCACGCGAGTGGGGATAGACCTGATGCTGCAGCCACGCGCGCGAGTCTGGACTTGATGACCCCACGCGAGTGGGGATAGACCTCTCGGGTTCGGGGAGAAGGCCAGCGCGAATCAGATGACCCCACGCGAGTGGGGATAGACCCACGTCGGTCGGCTGCCATCCATCTTCCTCCGCGATGACCCCACGCGAGTGGGGATAGACCCCCGCTCGTCATGGCCGTCATTGGCGGCGTGATGATGACCCCACGCGAGTGGGGATAGACCGCCTTTCAGATGCTGGAAGCGCAAGGGCTCACGGATGACCCCACGCGAGTGGGGATAGACCCCTGGGCACGCAGGATCTGCGCGCGCTCAAGGTGATGACCCCACGCGAGTGGGGATAGACCCCAGACGTCGCCTCGCCTCTGGGGCCTTCCGGTGATGACCCCACGCGAGTGGGGATAGACCGATCCCCGCGTCCCAGGTCGGCTTTAGCCTGTCGATGACCCCACGCGAGTGGGGATAGACCCCTGGCGGACATACTCCCCAGAGTCCCGCCCGAGATGACCCCACGCGAGTGGGGATAGACCCCGAGGAGTTCGGGGATGAGGTGCAGCTAGAGTGATGACCCCACGCGAGTGGGGATAGACCCCATATCCCCGCCGAAGTTTCGCTCGGCAACGAGATGACCCCACGCGAGTGGGGATAGACCCGCCGATGGCGAGAAGGTGGGCGACTCCATTCGGATGACCCCACGCGAGTGGGGATAGACCCGTGAGGGACATGCTCCGCGCGGACCCGAAGGCGATGACCCCACGCGAGTGGGGATAGACCCTTGGTGCACCCAACGGCACGAAGAACCAATCCGATGACCCCACGCGAGTGGGGATAGACCCGGACTCGGCAAGTCGGGGCTTCTGACGATCCTGATGACCCCACGCGAGTGGGGATAGACCCGTCTGTGCGCCCGTCTGCATCGGTGGCGTACGGATGACCCCACGCGAGTGGGGATAGACCCGATAATAGCACACCTGAGACGATGAGCCAAAAGATGACCCCACGCGAGTGGGGATAGACCTGATATCGTGCATCCTTCTTCTGCTTCTCGCTTGATGACCCCACGCGAGTGGGGATAGACCTCGTCGCAGTGCCTGCACTGTACGCACCATCAAGATGACCCCACGCGAGTGGGGATAGACCTGGCGCGTGAGAGACGGGGTGCGCGCTCGATGCGATGACCCCACGCGAGTGGGGATAGACCCAATTTGAGGTATGGGGAATGGGGGAAAGGGGGATGAGGAGGAGCCGAGGTCTTGGTCAATGTTTGTGTCGGATGAGGGGGGACGTTGTCCCGTCTTTAGCGTGACTGAGGGCGCCATTTTGCTCGAGTCTTTTCTCGGGTCGGCATAGTCCGTTTTCTTTCTATGAACCACTTCGCATTTCGCCCTTTGCAGTTCGACTTCGCGCAGACCCCACGCGAGTGGGGATAGACCCGATTTGAGGTATGGGGAATGGGGGAAAGGGGGATGAGGAGGAGCTGAGGTCCTGGTCAATGTTTGTGTCGGATGAGGTGAGATGTTGTCCCGTTTTTGTCGTGATCGGGGCGTCCTTCTGCTGGAAACCTTTTCGGGTCGGCGTGCACCGCTTCATTCCTATGAACCACTTCGCGTTTCGCATTTAGCATTTCGCCCTTGGCTCACTTCGCCCTCGATTCACGCGAATCCCCAATCCTCAATCCACATCCATAAACCATCCCGGTTGCGTGCCGAGCCGCTACGATCTGGCTTAATCATCTCCCACCGCAGAGTGGATCGATTGATCGACGCACGATCCAACGTCAACGTTCAACCGCGAAACGTTTACATGCACTAAACCAATGGTTCAAACACTGACTGCACTGTAGTGTATGTGCTGGGTGTTTATATTAAGTAGCTTATATTTGCATGGGAAAAAGAGACGCATATCCGTCAATTGTGGCATGGGGTCTGTCAAAGCATTTTGGTAAAACCGACGTGCTAGACAACTGCGACCTGGAAATCAGAGGAGGAATGTGTTTGTGCGTGCTCGGACGGAATGGTGCGGGGAAGAGCACGCTCATCCACCTACTTGCAGACTTGATCGCCCCGGATTCTGGCGGCGTGCGGATCGATGAGCTGAGTTACGCAGACCATTCGGTCGAGATTAAGTCGCGGCTTGGCGTGTTTCCGGAGCAGAACCCGGCGATTCCCGAGCTGACCGGCGACGAGTATCTTGAATTCGTCGGCCGCCTCCACGGGTTACCCGAAGCAGATCGGGTCGAACGGTCGGCAAGCCTGATCAAGTTCTTTTTCGATGGCGCGTATCCCACGGACACTCGTATCAAGAACTACTCAGCGGGGATGCGTCAGAAGATCGGCTTGATTGGAGCCTTGCTCCATAAGCCGTCCCATCTGATTCTCGACGAGCCTTTTGCGTCTCTCGATCCGCCCTCGGCCATGCAGCTCGTCAACCTCTTGAATGACTATCGGTCTTCGCAGCGGACGATGCTGATTTCCTCCCACGATCTTGCCTACGCAGAGCAAGTGGCGACACACGTGACGCTTCTGGAAGGCGGCCACCTCTCCGAGCCTCAGCCTATCGAGAGTCTAGCAGAGGGGACGGCGGGACAGCGTCTGCTCGAGTTCTTTGGCGATAACCACGAGTCCGTTCCGGAATGGCTAACCCAAGCTTGACATCGTTGGGGCTTTTTATCGCTCGCAAGCAGCTCGCCGCCTACGGGAACCACCGGCTCCGAATCCTCACCCACGCGTTTCTTGCCCTGACGGCCGTGGGCTATGCGGTCCTTTTTGCTCTGCTGATTGACCGTCCACACATCTTGGGCGCTAGCAGTCAGACCATGATTGCGCTACTGAATGTCGGTGGAGCGGTCTTCGTGCTCATTTCCGGATGGTTTCCCAGCGTCAAGCGACGCCAGCACATCATCCATCCGGTGCATCCGATCGGGAAGTGGCGTGCCGCGTCTCTGGAAACAGGATTAGCCCTGCTCGGCTTCGGTGCCTTTTGTGCGGCAGCCGCCCTGGTGACTATCAGCGTTGTCAGCGCGACGTACGGTCTGCCGGCGGCCATCGTGACCGTTCTGTGCTGGTGGGGCGCATTCACGGCGGATCGTACCTTGCGACTCCTGGTGCAGCGGTCGGCAAAAGACGACAGAGGTGCAGCAATTGCTTTCCTGTTTTCCGTTGTGGGATGGGGTCTCGCGCTCGCTCTCCTTTCTTGGAAGGGGATGTCAGTAGCAGTTATCAGCATCCTCACTCTTGCCGTACCGGCGGAGACCGCGGCGGCCCTGCGACTCGAGGGACTTCTTCGAACGGCAACGGCACGCGGAGGCAGGGACACGACCCAATCCACCCGGATCGGTGCGCACATCGCGACTGTCTACCGCACCCGACCGGTACGCATTTCTCTCGGCGTCGCGTTCGGGACAAAAATAATGATGCTGATACTTGATATCGTGTCGCGGACGAAAGGTACGCCCCTCCTGGGGGGCGAGTGGTTAACGAACGCTTGGTTGGGTACACCATTTATCTATTTTACGTTCGTGTTTGCTAATACCTATGGGCACGTTCGACAACTCTGGCTCACAGAGTGTATCCATGCAACAGCGCGCCCGAACCCACTGTGGCGGTACATCCAGATCGTCGCGCCGGTGATCATCGTCGATATTTTCGTAAGTGCAGCTTACTTCCGGGCGACGCAAAGCCTCCATCTTGAAACAGCAATTTTGTATACGACGACGCTGATCCTACTCGTCGCGACAGGGTTTATCGCCTCGATTTATCTGCCTCGGTTCGTGGAGAAAGTGATCTCATTTACAAATCCTCAGAACTCCGTTTCGATGCTTGTCACGCTACCCGTGGCAGCAACTGTGGGTGTCAATGCTCTTCTCGTCGCATCCGGACACTATGTTTTAGCCGCTGGGCTCGTGACGTTGTTGATGGGGGGCACCTGGGCAGTCGGTCGGGTGCAGTCGAGATTTTTGGCACACCGGATGTACGCCCGGCTCTTCACCGAAGACTGAGGTGCGGAGCGAGGAGAGGGGATTAGGGACAAAGGCGAATCCCCAATTCGAAGTTCGAAATTCGCAATTCCAATTGAGTCAATGCGAGGAACCGAACGATCATTGTGCCGACCGTCCACGCCGCTGGTCGTGGCTCCCCTCCGGTTTCTCGACATCGAAACCTCGGGGCTGCGCGCCGACCGCGGGGCACGGATTACGGAGATTGCGTTGCTGTCCGATCGTGACGTGAAGCTCGACTGGTGCTACGACGAATGTGGCGAGATCGGATCGGAGGCTCACGATGTAGCGGTGCACTCACAACTCGCTCATCTCGTTCGGGGCATGTCGGAAACCGTTATCGTCGCGCACAACGCTCCGTTCGACCTTAAATTTATCGCGTACGAGGCGCGGAGACTTGGCGTACGGGGTCTGGACGTTCGGGTGATCGACACGCTCGCACTGTCGCGACGGCTTCACCCGGACCTCCGGAACCATCGGCTGGAGACGCTGGCGGAGGCGTTCGGGCTTTCCGCTCCCGGTCCATTCCATACCGCGATGACGGATGCTAATGTCACGCGCTCCCTCTTTCAGCATTTACAGACGGACGGAGCGCTCGACACGCTCGGTGACGCAGGCATTCGGCGCCTCCGGTGGTCGGAGCCGATGGAATAGGCGGGTGGTCCTCGGCGGCGTGGACGCGGGAGGGACGTGTCGGGTTGGCCCGCTACGTCTCGTATATATATTACAGGCGAGCAATTAAACGAAACAAATAGTTGGTGGTATAGACCGCTGCCACATACCTTGTTTTTGATCAAGCACTCGTGGGGGCGCTGCGCACGGCTCCTTCCTTCGTACGAGAAACCAGTAGATGATGGAGGGACGTCCTGATACGACGCAGTTCTGGGCGAAGCTGGAATACGGAGACGATGGTAGACGTGCGTCTGATATCACGGCGTGGCACCCGCTTCTCGCGCACTCGGCCGACGTGGCGGCTGCTCTCGAGGTGCTCCTGCGTGATACGATTGTCGGGCGAAGGCTTGCTGGCCTCGGTGGGCTCGTTGAACTTGGACCGATCCGTATCGCTCGTCTCTGCGCCCTCGCCACGATTCACGACGCGGGCAAAGCGAACCATGGTTTTCAGGACCGGGCGTTCAAGGGAGGGGCAAGGCGAAAGGGACATCAGAAGCCGATCATTCAAGTCGGAGACGATGGTGGTCTTTCGGATCGGATCTGGGTACCGCTGGAGATTGGAAGCATGATGCGGTGGTTCCGCGAGAGGATTGACTTGAAGTCATTTCTCCATACCACGTGGTCTCATCACGGGAGGCCTGTGAAGGCAAAGGGAGGCATCTCATATGCGATCTGGGATGACAACAACCGTCGATCGCCGGCTGAGGAGATCGCGCGCTTGGGTAAAGCTGCTCTGCACTGGTTCCCGGATGCCTTCCAAAGCGGAGATCTGCTCCCCGGCGCGACTGGTCCGTTTGAGCATGCGTTCAATGGGGCGCTCACGCTGGCCGACTGGATCGGCTCGAGCTTTCCGTTCTGGAATCCGGACGAAGACGGCGATCCCAACGACCTGGACGCGCTCATCACGCGGGCTCGGCGTCTGGCCGAAGATCGATTGCAGAAGCGAGCCCTCATCGCGGCGCCGTTTCAGTCCGCCATCGCCGACCGTGTGCCATTCGGCGGGGTGCTGGACGATCCGGGATGGACGCCTCGCCCCGTTCAGTCGGTGACTGCTGATCGACCGATATTCGAGGAGGGAGCGCTGACGATCCTGGAGTCGGATACCGGCTCGGGAAAAACGGAGGCGGCGCTGGAGCGATTCTTTCACTTGTACGAGAAGGGGGCCGTTGACGGGCTGTACTTTGCGCTGCCGACGCGAACGGCCGCACGGCAGATCTACAACCGCGTGGAGCGAGTCGTAAAGCGCGTATTCGAGGTCCACGACGCCGATCCGCCGCCCGTGATTCAAGCTGTGCCGGGATACATCGAAGCCGACGGCGTGAAGGGCGTGCCGATCGACCGGTTCGATGTGCAATGGCACGACGATATGGAGGAAGACGTCGCCCGCGAGCGACGGTGGGCCGCCGAGCAGCCCAAGCAGTATCTCGCTGGATCGGTCGTGATCGGAACGGTGGACCAGGCACTACTGTCGGCGCTACAGACGCGCTACGCCCATGCTCGCGGCACGGCACTTCTCCGGCATTTCCTTGTGGTGGATGAGGTGCATGCGTCGGACATGTACATGACGCAGATCCTAAATGCCGTCCTGGACCATCACCTCTCCGCCGGGGGACACGCCCTCTTGATGTCCGCCACCCTTGGTACGGCAGCGCGCATAGCGTTTTCAGAACAGAAGACCGGCCGTCAGCACGTACCGGATGTAGAGGAGGCCATGAGGGCCGGCTACCCGCTCGTAACGCACGTCTCAGCCGAGCGACATACGCCGGATCCGCAGGCGACTGATCCGTCTGGATACCGGAAGGCAGTCGAAATGCAGGTTGCTCCCGTTGCCGGGGATCCGGACGCCATTGCCCAACGCGCGATCGAAGCGGCCCGCGATGGAGCTCGAGTCCTCATCATTCGGAACCGGGTGGAAGACTGCATTGATGTGCAGAAGGCGGTCGAGGCGCACCTTGCACCCGATGAGCGGGATCTTCTTCTACAGGTTCACGGCACGCCCGCACCGCATCATTCTCGTTTCGCGAAGGCAGATCGGTCGGCGCTGGATGATGCGATCGAGACGGCCTTCGGAAAGGACGAACCGATTCGAGGCGTCATCGCGGTGGCAACACAGACCGTCCAGATGTCTCTCGACCTGTCGGCATCGCTGATGATTACGGATCTATGCCCCGTAGATGTGCTTTTGCAGCGGATCGGGCGGCTCCACCGGCATGGTCGCGATGAGCATCCTGCTGGCTACGATGTGCCGCGATGCGTCGTGCTGACGCCGGAATCACGTGAGATGGCGGAATGGATATGGGAGGGACGCGGGGACCTGCAGGATATGGCGATCAAGGGGCCGCACGGCCTCGGCACGGTCTATCAGGATCTGCGCGTGATCGAAGCGACGTGGCGATTGGTCGAGCCGGGAGATGGAGACGAGATGGTGACCTGGACGATTCCCGACGATAACCGAAAGCTCGTTGAGCGCGGCACAAACCCGCACGTCCTCGACCGGATCATGGACGAGAACATGGGGCGGGAAGACGCTACCGCGTGGCAGAAGCACGCCGATTATCTCTTCGGTCAAAACAGCGCCGCAAAGCTCAGCGCAAAGAACGTTTGCCTCCCGTACGACCGGCCCTTCATGAACGTCACTTTCCCGGACGACGATATCAATGCCGCAAAGACGCGCCTGGGTCTCGACGACGTCACAGTGGAGCTTCCCGAAGCGGTTCCGAGTCCGTTTCAGCCGGACGGACCCGCCGTCGTCCGCCGATTCTCGATCCCGAGATACTGGCTGCGCGACCGCGATGATGATACGCCGCTACCGGATGACTTTGATGTCACAGTCGAACAGGACTGCGATCGGACCGGTGGTAATATTATCTTAACATTATTGGGTAAATCGTTTCTATACAGTCGGTTAGGGTTTAGGAAGCGCGGTTAGTCACGAGTAACGTCTGGTATGTTCTTGATTTTCGTTCTCCTGGGACCTTCGTTGTATTTGCGACGCTGATTGATCAGCGATAGCCCGATACCAGACGTGACAAGTACTGGTACCGATACAGTGGCTCCGATTTCTCGGAGGAAAAGAAAAGCCCCGCCACTGAAGATGGCGGAGCTCGAAAGCGCCGAGGACGAGTCGGCGCTGAAGCTGTAATCAGCGATGGAGACCGCTACAATCACAGCAAAACCAAGTTACGGCATGCGTCGAAAAAGTCAAATTCAGGATGTACTCGGGCGAATGGTTCTGGCAGGACTGACGCCGATACCGGTTATAGGCGCAGACATACGCCATTTCCGTTTGGGACACGAGTGTCGTTTTGCACTGCTTTCCAGCAACAGATCCGGAGACTTGTGGGAGGTGAGCCTGTCGGAACGAGTTGTTTGCGGGTTGAAGTCGATGCTGCGACAAAAGCGATCCCTTTTCGATCGGTTTAGCATTGGACTGGCCTGCGGGAGTGAACTCTGCTGGCTTCACGAAGATGAGTGGACCAAACTCATTGATTTGGACAAGCCTGCAGCCCAGAAGCTCTTTGTTCGCCGGCCGGAAAACTGCTCATTTAGAGTCTGGAGCGAGTCGAGTTTCCTCTCGAAAACAGTACCGCTCAAGCGTCTTTCTACCCTCGCAAAAGCCGCGTAGAATCATGGAAGCAGAAGAGAATAAATTTTCCCTTCTCGACGACGGACTGTTTCGCGTTCGCGGCGATGACGGTGTGCGGGAGTGCTCGTTGCCGGAGGTCCTGGCGGCGCTGCAGGCGGATGCCGTGGCGAGCTTCGACGGTCTGCAGGCGCATCAGGAGCAGGCGTGGTATGCATTCCTCGTCCAGCTTGCGGCGATGATCCGCGCGCGCACCGACCGCACCGGCGACCTCGATACGTCCGACTGGCGCAGCGGCTGTCTCGACCTGGCCGAGGGCAACGAAAATGCCTGGCACCTGGTCGTTTCTGACGTTACCGAGCCGGCGTTCATGCAGTCGCCGGTCCCGGAAGGATCGCTCGACGAGGCAAAGTACAAGAGCGACATTCCATCGCCGTCGTCGCTGGACGTGCTGGTCACGTCCAAGAACCACGACGTGAAGCAAACTCCGATTCGCTACCCGCGGACGGAGCACTGGATCTACGCGTTGATCACGCTGCAGACCATGGAGGGCTTCCTCGGTCGTGGCAATTACGGGATTGCGCGTATGAACGGAGGGTTCGGGAATCGTCCGCTTGTGGGGCTGGCCCCTGGGCTATCGTTCGGGGAGCGGTTTCGGCGCGATGTGCGTGTGCTTGCAGAGACCCACGACGACACGGTGCTCTGGGATGCGGACGGCCGATTCAAACTACTCTGGACCGAGCCGTGGGACGGCGCGAAGGCAAGCGCGATCTCGCTGGACAACTGTGACCCGTACGTGATCGAGATCTGCCGGCGCATCCGGTTCACGATGGATGACGGCTCGCTGACCTGCTGGCGGGCGAACACAAAGGGACAGCGTCTCAACGTGCCGTCGTCGCTCAGCGGACAAACGGAAGACCCGTGGACGCCGGTTGATAAGGGCGAAGACAAGGCGCTGACGCTTGGTGGCGGCGGGTTTACGTACCGCAAGCTCACCGATATTCTCAGCGGAAATTATGAGCGGCCGGTCACCCTTGAGCGGCAGTCTAATGATGCCGGGGCCATGTTCGTAACGGCCCGGAGTCTCGTGCGTGGTCAGGGGAAAACGGAAGGTCTGCACCACCGAGATATTTTTGTACCGGGAGAAGCGAGCGGTTTCTTTTCTCAAGGAAGCGACCTTTGGCAGAAGCTCGCCGAGATCTCCGAGCAACGTGTGGAGATGGTGCAGGAGGTTGAGTCTCGCGTACTGCGCCCGGCTGTGGCGGCGCTCCTCACAGGCGGCCGGCGGGACGAGCAACCCGATTGGGATGTCGTTCAGCCGTGGATCGATGCCTTCGACACTCGGGTCAACGAGGTCTTTTTCGAAAAGCTGTGGGCCGCCGTCAATCTCGACAAACGTCAAGCCCAGAACGCCTGGGAGCATTTTCTGAAAACAGAGGCCTGCAGTCAGTTCGAGGCGGCGACCGAAAACGTGCCCATTCCGGACCTGCGCAAATGGCGCGCCCTCAGCGCCGCCCGATCCATTTTCGAGAGCCGAATCCGCGACACGCTGGAGATGGCGTACGACGACGAATCTTCTTCAACCGACACGGACGAATAGCGATCTGATATGTACCGATTTCAGCAAACGAAGTACGCCCGGGCCGATGCGGCGACGGGAGAGACACCGGCCGCGGATGCATCGACCACGACATCTGAAGACGAGATCTCAAGGCGACTGAACAGCGCCATTGGAAAGATCGCGCGTCGCATGGGACCGGACGGCGAGATGTCGAACGGAAATATCGCGGAGTTGCGGCGGATTTCTTCTGAGAACCCCTTTACCCCTGCACTCTGGAAGGTGTTATTCGACTACGACCTGGAGAATGCCCGGCTCGGACTCGACCAGGACACATACGAGCGCCGGATGGCGACCCTCCTCATGGGAATGGCGCATTGTGCCGGGCTCCACGATTACGGCACGTCGCTCGGGCAAGCGCTCGCGGAGGCCGGATGGTCGGAGCTTCGGTTCGTCCGGCTCATGGAGGCACGGGGCGAAACCCTCGAGTCCCTCATCCGCCGCCTCGCGCAGTACCTCGCAAGCAAAGGACAGCCTGCGAACTGGGTCGACGTTGCGCGGCTTCTTCTCCAACAAGAAGGCGATAAAGCAGAAACGACACGGCTTAACATCTCCCGGAGCTACTACGGCACGCTCTATAGCAAGGAAAACACCGAATGAGTTCGGAGTGGCATACCCCGACAGTTCCTCTCGACGATCAACGACGTACGTCTATGTTTCTTCAGTTCCACACCCTGACCTCGTATCCCGGCACGCTCCTCAACCGCGATGACGCCGGCTTCGCCAAACGCTTGCCCTTCGGCGGCTCGACGCGAATCCGCGTGTCCTCGCAGTGCCTGAAATACCACTGGCGCAACTTCGACGGCGAGAATGCCCTCTACCGGATGGATGTGCCGAAGTCGCTTCGGTCGCGCGAAACGTTCCGCCGCCGCATCGCTCAGCCGCTCATCGACGACGGATATCCCGAGCCGCTCGTTTACGCCGTGACGCTTTCGCTGAAGGAGCGGGTCGTCTCCGGGGGTACCGCAAATAAGTCGGATGTTAAGAAAGCCATCCAGGCGGAAGAGCCGAAAGAGATCTCCGAAGCGCTGGACACGAATCAGGTGACGATTCTCGGCGCACCGGAGATGAACTACCTTCACGACCTGGCCGCCGACGTGCTCGACAGCGTCGAGGATGAGTTTTCGGTGTTCTGGGAGGACAACGGGGAGCCGGACAGCGATGCCGTGGGCGACGCCGCGGATGCCATCCGGAAGTCCGATCTCCTAAAGGCAAAGGATGTCAAGAAAAACCTGAAGGGGCTGTCTCTGGCTTCGGGACTCGATGCCGCACTGTTCGGGCGTATGGCGACGAGCGACGTGCTTGCGCGAGGCGATGCGGCCATTCACGTTGCCCACGCTTTTACGACGCACAAAGGTGAGGCGGAGAGCGACTACTTCTCTGCGGTGGATGAACTGCGACGGGACGAGCCAGAGGAGAGTGGCGAAATGGGCGCCGGACACATCAATAGCCAGGAGCTGACGAGCGGGCTGTTCTACAGCTACGTCGTCATCGACGTGTCGCTTCTCGTGTCGAACCTCGAAGGCTGTCCGCGAGAGGAGTGGACCGAGGCGGATCATACGCTCGCGTCTTCGGTCGTGGAGCGGTTTGTGCATCTCATGGCAACGGTTTCCCCCGGGGCCAAACTCGGTTCGACCGCGCCGTACAGCTACGCGCAGTGCATGATCGGTGAGGCCGGCACCGCTCAGCCCCGAACGCTCGCCAACGCCTTCCAGACGGCGGTCCCGCGCAACGACGTGTTGAACAGCAGCATGGCGTCCCTGGCGGAGCACATCGAGGGAATGAACGGGATGTACGGATCGACGAATGACGTGCGATTGGCCGCGATGGGCGAGACGGATGCTCTGGCCGATGCCCTCGGCGTGGAGGACACCGTCTCCGTTCCGGAAATCGCGGAATGGTCTGCCGGGGTCGTCCGCGGCGCGTAATCTCCCGTGCGCTATTGTCTCTCCATCCCCACGTGATCATGGATGTACTTTTCCTTCGATTCGACGCTCCGATGATGAGCTTCGGCGGCCCGATCATCGACAATCGCGGTGTGATTCAGGCATACCCGGCGCTGTCGATGATTACGGGCCTGCTCGGCAACGCCCTCGGCGTTGATCATAGCGAACACGAGCGACTGCAGGACTTGCAGGAGCGGATCCGCCATGCCGTCCGCCGCGACCGAGAGGGCAAGCGGCTTCAGGACTACCAGACAGTGGACTTTTCGAAGCCGTACATGGACGACGCACGAGCCTGGACGACCGACGGCAGGCTGGAGCAGCGAAAGGGCGGCTCGGCCAGTTCGGGGACGCATATCCGCGAGCGCGATTACCTCGCCGGAGCGTGCTACACAATTGCACTGACTCTCGACCGTCCCTCCGAGTCTCCGACGCTAGACGATCTGGCCGATGCACTCCGTGCCCCGGCTCGTCCTCTCTTCATTGGTCGCAAGCCGTGTCTCCCTGCCGAGCCGTTGTACGCCGGGCGAACCACCGCAGAGGACTTGACAGCAGCACTGTCCGATCCGGAGTTCTTTCCGAATGAACGGGATGACGGGCCGTAC
This sequence comes from Longibacter salinarum, assembly GCF_002554795.1. Classification (NCBI taxonomy): domain Bacteria; kingdom Pseudomonadati; phylum Rhodothermota; class Rhodothermia; order Rhodothermales; family Salisaetaceae; genus Longibacter; species Longibacter salinarum. The sequence continues at coordinate 122,835 of NZ_PDEQ01000010.1, forward strand.
GCCATCTGGATGGAGGCGGACCGCGACGATCCACAGGCGCGCCCCTATACCGACCGCCGCGACTGGCAGAACCAGGTGCACACGGGCCAGCGATGGGTCAAAGAGGACCACGTGGAGATCGCCACGTCGGCATAGCACCGACCTGACTTTTTGTAATGACGTTTGAACCCATGACGACCGATACCGCCGCGCTGCATATGGTGCAGCTCTTTCTCGACCCACGCCGTCTCGTACAGCTCGGGAAAATGATGAAGCTGCCGCTCCGCTCGACCGATACCAATTATCTCGTTCACTGTGCTCTCGGCGAGCTGTTCGGGGACGACGCCCCGAAGCCGTTTTTTGTGGACGACGATCCGCGCCCGGTTGAGGAGACGGGTGATCGCGACCGGTTCGTGCGGGTGCTTGGTTATGCCGAGATGCCCGATGAGGATCTAGAGGCCGAAGCGCGCCTGTGCCCTAATCCGACGATCCACTCGATGTGCGACTGGGACCGGTTTGACAGTAGCGATATGCCCCGTCGTCTCGCGGTGGACCGCTGTCTTGAATTCCACCTTCGATGCTGTCCGATCGTCCGGAAGGGCTCGGCGGGACAGGGGAAGAATGCTGAGGGAGAGGTCCGAACGTGGCGTGAAGGGCAGGAGCTCGACGCCTTCCTGAGCGCGGCGTGGGAGGCGGGGCCGGATGCCGAGATCGATCGGGAGTCCGCGTACGTGGACTGGCTGAAGCACCAGTTCGACGTCCGCGGCGGAGCCGAGATCGAATCGGCCGGCGTGGAGCGCTTTTCGATCGAACGAATGACCCGGCGTACGCAGTCCAATGGCGACGGCGAACGGACGGCAAAGACCATCAAACGGCCGGATGTGACGCTCCGTGGTGTCCTGCGGGTGACCGATGCCGAGGAATTCAACCACCTCCTACGCAGTGGAATCGGCCGGCACAAGAGCTTCGGATTCGGCATGCTCAAAATCCGCCGCGCGTAGTCGGCGTGCGGGTTTCATACACGTGATCTCGATTCACTTCGCATTTCGTATTTAGCCCTTCGAATTGCCTTCTGCTCCATGGTTTTCAAAGGACGACTCGGCCTCGATACGGCGCGCGTACCGCACACGGATCGACACGGCCTGATGTGGCTCGAACGCGGACGGCTGGCCGTGGAGGATGGGAATGTCGTGTTCACGACGGCCGGAAGCGACGTGCTGGCGGCGGGCCGGTATAACATTCCGTTTCAGCAGGTGTCGAACATCCTGCTCGGACCGGGTGGTGTCGTCAGTCATGATGCCCTCCGTCATCTCGCCCGGCAGCAGACGGGTCTCGTGGCAGTCGGGTCGAAGGGCGTGCGGTTGTACGCGGTGTTCATGCCATTCGGCCCCGACCGCTCCGATCGTGCGCGTCAGCACGCCGAGCTTTGGGCAGATCCGGATCGACGCATCGACGTGGCCCGCGCCATGTACGCTCGTCGGCTTGGGGGCGAACTGCCGCCCCATCGCCGCGACCTCGATTCGCTCCGTGGACTGGAGGGGACGCGCGTCCGGCAGGTGTACCGAACACTTTCCGAGCAGCACGGCGTCCCGTGGTCCGGGCGCCGGTATGACCGTTCGAACCCGGAATCGGCTGATCCGCCGAACCGCGCGCTGAATCACGTCGTCACCGCCATGTATGCCGCCGCCCGTGTGGCCGTCGCGCTCGCTGGTGCTCTACCACAGCTTGGGTTCATTCACGAGTCCTCTGGTCACGCCTTTGCCCTCGACATCGCGGACCTCTACCGTAGCGAGATCACCGTTCCCGTGGCCTTTCGTGCGGCCAAGCGATTCGAGGAGCGCGGAGGCCGAACGCTTGAGTCCGTCGCTCGAAAAATGGCCGGTCGGACCCTCTACGAGGAGGACGTGATTCCGATGATGATCGACGATATCGACGAGTTGCTCACGCTCGATAAACAAGACGGTGAGTCTTCCGCGTCAGACTGATCGGCTTGATGACAGCAGGCGCAGTTGCCGCAGGATGTCGCCGATAATTGCCATTTCGCACAGGCACTTCATTCCGTATGACCATTGCCGTCACCCGAAATACGCCTGGCCGATTTCGCGGCTTTCTGTGTTCGTGCATGCTCGAAATTGCGCCCGGCGTGTTTGCCGCACCGCGTATGAAAACGGCGGTGCGTGAGCGAGTGTGGAACGTCATGGTCGAATGGTCTGAACTCGTCCCGGACGATGGAGGTGTGGTCATGTTCTGGCGTGATGCCGAGGCTCCGTCCGGAATGGTCGTGCGTCTGATCGGGTATCCGAAGAAAGAGTTGCTGGAGCACGAAGGGGTGTGGCTCACGCTCACCAATCTGACGGCTGCGCACGACATCGAGGAGCTTCGAACGGTGTCCGACACCGACGAGGCGCCCGTCAATGACACCGACCCGATGCTCCCGCACCACCTTCAGAACGACGATTCAAGCGACTGACACGAAAGTGTCATAGCGAGGTTGATCGTCTTCAGTGCAGGGTTTCGGCTCGGCTGCCGAAATGGCGGGCCGATCCGAAAGCTAAATCCAGCTTTATCCTTCGTCAGGCCGGATTATCCTTTCGCACACTTGCTTTTCGCACCTGCATATGACATTATGCGGGAGAGGTGACCCCGTGCGAACGGGGATAGACCCATGAGTTTTCGACAGGATCAGGTAAAGGAAATGGTGACCCCGTGCGAACGGGGATAGACCCGCCCGAGCTGCCCCAGGCGCTGCGCAATCTCAGGTGACCCCGTGCGAACGGGGATAGACCCTTTGCGAAATCATTTCGAAGTACACAGAATGGGGTGACCCCGTGCGAACGGGGATAGACCCGAGATCCACCTAGACCACCTTCGCTGGGCGCCGGTGACCCCGTGCGAACGGGGATAGACCCGACCTTGTCGAGATGACGGGTCGTGGCGTCCGGGTGACCCCGTGCGAACGGGGATAGACCCACAAGGACACGGACACACAAAGAGATCGCGAAGGTGACCCCGTGCGAACGGGGATAGACCTGATTAGGTCGTGAGGCTCGAGATGTGACGCATGGTGACCCCGTGCGAACGGGGATAGACCCTCTTGAGAATCCATATGTCCCGCTCCAGATTAGGTGACCCCGTGCGAACGGGGATAGACCCTCAACCAGCGCCTCATACGGGCTGTATGGATCGGTGACCCCGTGCGAACGGGGATAGACCCGCGATCGGCCCGGACACGGGGAGTAATGCCGGGGTGACCCCGTGCGAACGGGGATAGACCTTATATACAGATCCTGTAGAAATAGTGACAGGTGGTGACCCCGTGCGAACGGGGATAGACCTCCCGCTTAAGGTCGTCCATGTCGCGGACGACGGGGTGACCCCGTGCGAACGGGGATAGACCGACTCTACGTATGCCACACTGGACACAGAAGACGGTGACCCCGTGCGAACGGGGATAGACCCTCGCCGCGAAATGTGACATCGCGCAGATCTTCGGTGACCCCGTGCGAACGGGGATAGACCCGATCCTCCCGCTCCTAGACTTCTTCCTTGCGGGGTGACCCCGTGCGAACGGGGATAGACCCCAGTGGCTCATGCCCAAATTCGGCGTGGAGGGGGTGACCCCGTGCGAACGGGGATAGACCCGCGTCCGGGACGATACAGCGAAGGCCCATGCGGGTGACCCCGTGCGAACGGGGATAGACCTTTTCCCCGGTCGGCGAGTTCGCGGATGTACTCGGTGACCCCGTGCGAACGGGGATAGACCCCAATGCCCCCCGAGCACAGCCCACAGCCACGCGGTGACCCCGTGCGAACGGGGATAGACCTTTAGCTTCGTCTCTGTACCCTCTGATGCGAACGGTGACCCCGTGCGAACGGGGATAGACCCTGCACTGTGGAGCCCGATCATGGACGCGCTTGGGTGACCCCGTGCGAACGGGGATAGACCTGCGCATCGGACAAGATGTGCGTACCCACCCCAGGTGACCCCGTGCGAACGGGGATAGACCTCGCCCGGAGCTGGCCGAGCGGGCCACCGCATGGGTGACCCCGTGCGAACGGGGATAGACCCCCGCTCGGCATAGTCGGTGTTGAGAGCGTCGAGGTGACCCCGTGCGAACGGGGATAGACCCACGGCAGGGGTCGCCCTTTTTCTGTTTTGCCTGGTGACCCCGTGCGAACGGGGATAGACCTCGCTGCAGGTCCGACCTTTACGTCCGTGGATGGGTGACCCCGTGCGAACGGGGATAGACCTCCGGTTTCCTCCACTGATTCGCACGGCGATTTGGTGACCCCGTGCGAACGGGGATAGACCCAATTTGAGGTATGGGGAATGGGGGAAAGGGGGATGAGGAGAAGCCGAGGTCTTGGTCAGTGTTTGTGTCGGATGAGGTGAGACGTTGTCTCGTCTTTAGCGTGACCGGGGGCGCCATTTCGGTCGAATCTTTCCTCGGTCGGCAAAGTCGGTCTCCTTTCTATGAACCCCTTCGCATTTCGCCCTTCGCAATTCGACTTAGCACAGGCTCCGTGCGAACGGGGATAGACCCAATTTGAGGTATGGGGAATGGGGGGAAAGGGGGATGAGGCGGAGCCGAAGTCCTGGTCAGTGTTTGTGTCGGATGAGCGGGGACGTTGTCTCGTCTTTAGCGTGACCGGGGGCGCCATTTCGGTCGAATCTTTCCTCGGTCGGCATAGTCCGTTTTCTTTCTATGAACCCCCTCGCATTTCGCCCTTCGCAATTCGACTTAGCGCAGGCTCCGTGCAAGCGGGGATAGACCCAATTTGAGGTATGGGGAATGGGGGAAAGGGGGATGAGGAGGAGCCGAGGTCTTGGTCAATGTTTGTGTCGGATGAGGGGGGACGTTGTCCCGTCTTTAGCGTGACTGAGGGCGCCATTTTGCTCGAGTCTTTTCTCGGGTCGGC